>JBLILW010000065.1:0-10823 GCA_047638435.1 Urechidicola sp. | reverse complement strand
CGGACGCATGGATGCTTAAGAGTGACGATGTTCAGGATGATCGGGTTGCTTTTTCCCCTCGTCAAATATTTGCACCGCTCTAATATGTTAAATCCATTTGACGCAGCAGAAAGAGCACTTCCGCCATTCATGTTGGTCATATGTCACGGTCGCATGGATACGCAGGCGTTATGACAATGCGCCTGTTTCAATCAATTTCACTTGCTCTGTTGCTATTGGTTTGCTTTATTAAAATAAGCTGGGCAAATGAACGGCTGGAATTACTAAAAAGCATTTCGTCCTCCGGTGCGCCCGCACTAACATTAAAAATGCTTGACCAGGCGCAACCCAAGGTTGATGCCGATCTCTACGAATGGATTTTATGGGAGCAGGAACGCTTCGCTATATTGAGTAAATGGCTGAAGTGGGATGAGTTGATTGTACGAATAGAGCGCTTACCCGATGACCTACCCATTCAATTTAAAAACCAGGCTACCACGCATCGAATAAAAGCCTATTTGGAACTCGATCAAACCGTAACTGCGCGTAAAATACTGCGCCAACAACTATGGCAATCCACTTCAGATTCCACTGACGACGAACAAACCTGGCGTCGCCAGATTATTATTAGTTACATTAAAGATAATCGACTGGCGGATGCTCAAGTGGCAATGCTGCGGTTTGATCAAGACTTCAAAATAAAGACTCCAGACTGGCTGATATTAAGGGCAACGGTTCTGATTCAGGCCGGGCGTTATGAACCGGCAATACAGCTGCTGAAAGGTCAGGATAGCTGGCAGGCAAAAGCCACCTATCAATTAGCCCAACTGAAAGCTAAACAAATAACGGCCAATGATTTAAGGCGCTTAATAGTAGCTAAAATGGAACTTCCTAGCACTAGTGATGATGAGTTAACGACACTCGCGGCACTGAGATTTTTTGCAGCACAACAGATGTCTTTGGTTGATCGAGTTGTCGCCCTCGAAGCGTTATTCCAAATTGGACATCATTCATCGTTAGAGCTTTTTAAACTGTCCCCAGACACTTTATGGGATGCCTATATTGAATATGCCCAACTAGTAGGCAACCGAGCTGAAATCTTAATAGGCGACGACCCAAAGTGGTTAGAGCTAGCCAACAATGCCATTAAGGTAACGCCCATCAAAGCCCGGTCATTGTTTTCATCATTAATAGTTACTAGCACAGATAAAGGATCTATTAGCCAAGCCTCGGAAGGTTATTTGAATAGCTTTGGTGAAAAAGCCGAAACAAAACAAATTTTACTAGACCAACTTTTTAACCAGAGTAAAACCTTCGCCAACGCTGGAAAAATACCGCCCAATATCAGATACCAACTAGTTGATCTGGCATTAAAGAAGGCCGACATTGATGAAGCAACCAGGCTAATGTCAGGCCTTACGAGTTACCCTGAAGGCACCAGTCGGTTCAATTGGCAGTTACGACAGGCTAGAGTACTTATTCTAGGTGGTAGATACGATGAAGGCAGCCAGATCATGAGAAGCTTGATCTCTGAGTATAAAAAAACCAGTACTCAAAATACCGACCGCATACTGCAAGTCCTATTTGATATGCAAACGGTTGATCTACACAACGAAACCATACCCCTTTTTAATCAATTACTCGGTGCTTCGATAGACCCAAGGCAACATCGTGAAATACTTTTTTGGACTGCCGATTCATACAAAGGATTGAAACAATTTGACCAAGCGGCCCTACTCTATTTACAGTCAGCCATACTACCTGGCGCTGCAACAATGGATCCCTGGGCGCAAACCGCTCGATTTAACGCCGCCGAAAGCCTACAGCAATCAGGCCTTACAGGCGACGCAAGACGAATATATGAAGGCTTACAAAGAATCACACAAGATCCCGCCCGCCGAGCTTTACTAAACCGCCGTATCCAGCAATTGTGGCTTAAACCTGTCGCAAAATAATGGGTCATCAAGATTGAGCAATTGACGTTGAACGTTAAAGTTTTGAATGATTATGAACTACCTTAAGTGGATGTTCACAATAGTTAGGGAACGGATTAACAATAATAGTGATGGTTAATTTTATCCAGGAATAGACATCTATATTGAATTCCAGTGCTTTCAAACTTAGACCCAATGCGACAAAAGAACAGGAAGACAGCTAAACAAGCCACACGACAAATTTGACCAGCCCTATATGAAGTCAAAAAATAGAGGTTTTACTCTCTATAAGCCTTGAAACTATGCAATGCAACCTCATATTATCGCCATCTATTTGTTTTATTTTTAATGTTTTTAGGAGAAATTTAAGCATGTCAGTAACAGCCAATGCAGAAACTCGCGGTTTCGAAACTGAAGTAAACCAGCTGTTGGATCTAATGATCCACTCACTCTATTCGAATAAAGAAATCTTTCTGCGCGAACTCATTTCAAATGCATCCGATGCTTGTGACAAACTAAGATTTACCGCGGTATCAGACGCGAGTCTCTATGAAGATGATATCGAATTAAAAGTCAAAGTCAGCTTTGATAAAGAGCAAGGCACCATCACCATTAGCGATAATGGCATTGGCATGACCCGAGAAGAAGTAATCGAGAATATTGGCACTATAGCCAAATCGGGAACTAAGGCATTCCTGGCTTCGATTACAGGTGATCAAAAAAATGATGCCAATTTAATTGGTCAGTTTGGTGTTGGTTTTTACTCTTCATTTATTGTTGCTGACGAAGTGACATTAAGGACCCGAAAGGCTGCCGACGCGACTGAAAATGGTGTTGAGTGGATTTCAAAAGGTAAGGGCGAATACGACATTAAGTCGATCGATAAGGCGACACGTGGCACAGAAATCGTGCTTAAGTTACGTGAAGGCGAAGACGAATTTTTGAATGACTGGAAATTACGTTCGATTATCACTTCTTACTCTGACCATATCGACTTTCCTGTTGTGATGGACAAGACAAGCGAAGCAGCGGAAGAAGGCGGCGAGACTGTTATCGAAGAAGAAACAGTCAATCGGGCGTCAGCTTTATGGACTCGTTCCAAGTCAGACATTAAAGACGAAGAATACAAAGAATTTTACAAGCACGTTGCGCACGACTACGAAGACCCAATCGATTGGAGCCATAACCGCGTAGAAGGTACTAATGAGTACACCTCTTTATTGTATATCCCAGCTCGTGCACCGTTTGATTTATACGACCGTGAAACCCGTAATGGTATTAAACTTTATGTAAAACGCGTTTTCATCCTTGAAGATAACGAGCAGCTAATGCCACGCTATCTGCGTTTTGTACGTGGTTTAGTTGATTCTAACGATCTACCGCTCAACGTCTCGCGTGAGATTTTGCAAGGCAGTAAAGTAATCGACAGCATCCGCACAGGTTCGGTCAAAAAAGTGTTGGGCATGTTAGAAAAAGTGGCCAAGAACGATCCTGAAAAATACCAAAAACTTTGGACTGAGTTCGGTAAAGCATTGAAGGAAGGCCCTGCTGAAGATGCTACTAATCGTGAAAGAATCGCCAAATTGTTGCGTTTTTCAACCACTCAAAATGATTCAGATGATCAGACAGCCTCGCTTGATGATTATATTTCCCGGATGAAAGACGATCAGAACAAAATTTACTTCATCGCAGCAGATTCATACTCAGCGGCTAAAAATAGCCCTCATCTTGAAATATTTAAAAAGAAAGGCATCGAAGTTATTTTGCTATCAGATCGGGTTGACGAATGGTTAACGTCTCACTTGATGGAGTTTGATGGTAAGAAGCTACAGTCAGTCGCAAAAGGTGAGCTCGATTTAGGCAAGGATGAAGATTCGGAAAAAGAACTGGAAGAAAAGACAAAAGCATCTGAAAAACTCGTTAAGCGGATGCAGAAAGCCCTAGGTGAAAAAGTTGGAGAAGTTCGTGTTTCGAATCGTTTGACTGACTCTCCTGCTTGTATCGTTCTTAATGAGCAAGACATGGCGATGCACATGCAACGCATCATGAAAGAAGCGGGTCATGCAATGCCATCCTCGAAGCCGATTTTAGAAATCAATCCTGATCACCCGATTGTGAAAAAAATGGATTCTGAAAAATCTAAGAAGAAATTCGACGACTGGTCTGATATATTATTTGACCAAGCGTTATTGGCAGAAGGTGGGCAACTTGAAGATCCAGCTAGTTTTGTTGCCAAGCTCAATAAAATGCTGGTAGCCATTGCAAAGTAACGCCTCTATTCGTTAAATTATTCGTCACCCGTCCGATGTGCCCATTTAGGTCACATCGGATTGGGTGGACGACTTAATCAGCGATTACGTATTAAAAGCAGATATAAGTTTGGTGGGCACTGTCGATTGGTGCTAAATAACCAAAACTGGATTCAATTTTGAGCTTCAATTGCATTCTTTAACGGACATACATCGTGCAACTATAGGCGATTTTCAAAGAATGGATAAATCGATCATTATTTATTCTTGTTGAAACCAGCTCCATCCCCTGTGCGAGCTTAATCATGCTGGCCTCGGCCATTATTACAAGCCACGGCCAATTATTAAACGTTGAACGAAGGTTGTTTGATGGTCTCTATTCACAGCACCTTGCTACGCCAGTTGAATAAGGTAAAGTCGTCTTGGAAAATAGCGAAGCAGCATTACTCCAGCCCCTACTAGCCGAATTTCAAGACGAAAAGTTATCCCTGCTGACATTGCCCAGCGTAGCATTAAAAATAAGTTGACTCATCAACTCCCCTGAAATCGATATTACCGAGTCAATCATCTCGATCCTTAATAGGCATTGCTGCCAGGGTTGGTATAAAATATTGGCATTATTTCTATACTAAAGTAGGTTGATGAAAATCCTCATCTAGTCAAAAATATAGAGATACTAGACAAAAGCCTGTTTAACCAGCGTATTCCAATTAGCACATTATTACTGGATCAGTGGAATTTTAGCGAAAACTCTTTACAAGTCGTAGAGGAGTCCGAAAACTGGAATCGAGATACTGGTAAAGCCATTGATTATGCCGATACTGTGATCGCTTCTTGACTCATTTACTTAAACAAAGAAGCGCTATTAGACATCACTGTTAATGTCGAAAATTTACCGATAGTGAAGAAATTAAACCTGCTTTATGTAGATAACACAGGGTTTCACTTCTTTGAAAAAGTACAGCTTGAAATCGACGATATGCAACAACAACTAAGGACTTAAGCGCAATAATATGCCCGACTTTGAAAATAAAACCAGGCTAGATAGATGGCTCTGGGCAGCACGTTTTTACAAAACACGAACACTTGCTAGCACAGCGGTGAGTGGTGGCAAAGTACATTTGTCAGGACAACGAGTGAAAGCGTCGAGATCAGTAAAAGTCGATGACTGTTATGAAATTATTCGTGGTGTAGAACGTTTCGAAGTCATCGTACAGCAACTGGGTGACAAACGAGGCTCGGCTCAAATTGCCCAACTACTCTACCTTGAGACTGAAGCCAGTAAGGTCTTACGCGAACATCAGGTACAACAACGAAAGCTTGCGGCGTTGACACGGCCACAAAGTGACCACAAACCAAATAAACAGGAACGGCGAAAAATTCGCTCGTTCACCGGCAAAGATTAAATACAGCCAGCTTCAATAAGGCACACTTTAATAGGGCAAAGTGAAACATCGTTGCTCAAGTTCAGCTTCCTTCATTGGGGCTTCGTTCGACTTCCATAACACGATAAAAGTCATGTAATAACGTTCTAATATCGGCTGTACAACATTCCAAGTCGATTTAAAAGGGTATAACGTCGATCGCTACAGTCGGGACGTTTTAGCGAGTCCTCACATCGGATCAAAACTCCTTCAGCGATTAAAGCTGAAATACTCGGCAAGAGTATGGGTTTTAGAGACTCATCCGACCACTCCAGCTGTAACTCAATATTGTAAATATTGATACCAGTTAAGAAGCGCCGCCAGTACATTGACAACAACCGTAACATTAAGTCAATGCTAATTTGAGTGCAGTCGGCTAACATTTCGTTACAGGAACCTTTTGCTTTAACCACAATTTCGGTTCCAAGCACTTGTGCGATCAGGGTTTTTTGACTGGTAACCGAAGGCCCAAATGTCGCCTCTCGTTGATGCAATAACTGTGTTGTCAGGTAGGACTGAATTTTGTCGGCTGAGTGATTGTTTTGCTGCGCGAAAGCTCGAAAGCTCGATGGTTTGGAAAAATTAATCGACTTGAACGACCGTGTATCAATAAAGTAAAAATTTTTCGAATATTGCCTCCCACGCCCAGGTATTTGCAAACAAATCCTGTAACCAGCGTTTCTGCTTGGCTAATGGTTGCCCCCAATATACCGATGGATAATGATCATCAGGCGAAATGGACAGAGAGTCGAGAGGGCTAGGTAAGCTGCGTGAATCATTAGTGTGGCTTAGTGCCAGCAGGTCGCTCTGGCTGCGATCGGCCAAGACATAGAGAACAGGCTGTGTGCTATCGGATTCAAATGGCAATGTATCCTAGGGGAATACTTCCACCTTGACCCATAAAAATAGCAACCAACGGGAAAATGTATGCAGTCTAAAAGACATTAAATAACGACCTTTTTAGGAGGCATAACTAATAGGGCCTTACTTGAAACTCCAATGAAATTGACTAACGGGTAGGCCCAACGAACTCTTTAATAAGTGGATAGCGACAAACTGAATCAATCTTTTTTGCACTATATCTATGAGACACCCGTATGAATCAGATCTATGAGTAAGATGGAGTTCAAATGACGTAGATCATGCCCATGAGCGATCACTTATGATAATCTTGCGGCTATGATGACTGAACAAACAACTGCTCGATTCGCTGCCGCTGTCTATTCCCCGGAAACGGTGGATAGGATGGCGTTATTCAAATTTGCACAAAAGCAAAAAGCCAGCAAGATCCGTATAGGTGGTATCTTACAAAAAGCCATTTACGATGCAGAAGGCAATATTGCCGGCCTTGATGCCATCAATATAGCCTCCAATGAACAGCTACCTATCTCTCGCCCAAGAGATAATGGCACTATTTGTGGTCTTGATACTTCAATGCTGACTGCTACTTCGAGCATTATTTCTGCGGCTATCGACAATCAATTAGATTTAGTCGTAATCGAAAAATTTGGCGCGTTGGAGCAAAAGGGAGGAGGCTTAATCGATGATATTCTACTAACCATCGCCGAAGGCATTCCACTCGTGATTTCCATGTCACGAACTGCGTTACCAGTCTGGCAGGAATTAAGTGGTGGACTCGGCGATGTACTGGCCTTTGAAGAGGCAGCCTTCGAGCAATGGTGGCAAAATATTCAAGGCTGAATCGACTTGCCTGAATATGATATTATTAGGTAAGAAAGTAGCTACGGACGAAAATACCGAAAGCAATTAGGCTTGATGATTTCCCAGCCTCGGTCGAGCACTTCGAGTATCGACGAATCTAATGGGCCTTGATTAAAAGCACTCAGATTATCAGTCAATTGTGATATTTTGCTCGCACCTAAGATAATGCCATCTCCCAGTTCGTCTGAAAGTTTTGAATGATTGATGAGCCAGCTAAAGGCGGCGTTAACGGGACTTATTTCGGCATCAGCACAAACGCGTTGGAAATCATCTAACACTGAAAAATAGTCATCCTTCCAATAGCGTGACCGATAGCCATAATCTTTTCTGAAGCGGCCAGTATCTGGTATCGACTGGATTGACTGATGTTTGCCAGTGAGTAATCCTCCAGCGAGCGGGTTGTAGGCATAAAAATGCATGTCGTAATGTCGCAGGCAGGGAAATAGTTCAGTTTCAACATCCCGGGTCATAGCGTTATACATGCCTTGATAAACCGACGGTTGCATCCAACCATTTCGACGACAAATTTCAACTACCTCCGCCACCTGCCACGAGGCAAAGTTACTCAGCCCGAATGTTTTGAATTTTCCCTGTTGATACAATTCGAAGCAACGCTCCAGGGTCAACTCGACGGCTGTATCAAGATCAGGAGAGTGCAGATAAAGTAAATCAAGATGGTCTGTATCAAGTCTACTAAGTGTTTCGTTTAGTTGCTTTTCAACTTGATCGGGTTGTAACCCCTGATCAT
The DNA here is from genome assembly GCA_047638435.1 of Urechidicola sp. Classification (GTDB taxonomy): domain Bacteria; phylum Pseudomonadota; class Gammaproteobacteria. The sequence continues at coordinate 2,767 of JBLILW010000065.1, read as the reverse complement.
TCCAGGGGTGAACCTTGGATGCCAGAAATACTAGCTGGCGCTGTTGAGAGGGCAATAAAGCGCCCAGCATGGACTCAGTTCTCCCTTCGCAATAGACATAAGCGGTGTCTAGCTCATGGCCGTCAGATCGGGTGAACTGCGTCATCATCGACAAAGCTTCAGTTTGATTAACCTGATCACTAAATGTCATAGTGCCGAGTATTTTTTTCATATTAATGCTCCATAACTTATTTTTTGAAACTATCATGCTTTGGCATGATTCGATAGTGTTCAAGTTTAGTTGACCATGGTCGATAAACATCCTAGATTATTGACCGAGTGAGATATGACATTGAAAAAACCAATTAGCATTAGTCTGATCATCAATTCGAGCATAGGATTGATGATAGTTTTACTTTTGATTACGGCATTTATTGGATTGTTTGGAACGAATCGAATGGCTGATAGCCTAGGTTTTTTACGCTCTGAATCGAATGATATACGAGTCGGTATCAACCAGTCTGTCAGTGCACTGGGTGAAATTGATAATCAAATTCAAGAACTGGGTAAATCGGAGCTTCTATTTTCAAAGCTACGCGAGCTAGAAGATGAACTGAAAACGGTGTCAAGTGCAAGTAAAGTGATAGACCGTGGCCTGAAAAAAGTGAATGAAACCAATAGTCAGCAAAGCGATAGTCTCAGTTTTTTGGGTGAGACAACCCATACGCTAGCGAGCCAACTGAAACTGCTCACTACCCACATGCAAAAATTGCAGCACGATGCAAAAGAGGCTCAATATTATACGCTGCATTCCTATCTATCCTACTTTGAATTTGTCAATGGTGCAGACGATGCGATCAAAACCGCAAAAGAAGATACCCAGACTGTGTTTAGAAAAATCGGGTCGATCACCAAATCCCTTGCAAAGGTAAATGCGCCAAATGACACCAGAAAGTTAACAGTTGATATTAAAAAATCAATTCGTGCTTATAGTAGTTTATTTCGAAAGCTCTCAAAGTTGGAAGGCTCAGATGTTCCTGATGAGTTAAATCAACAAGTCGTCACTGCAGGACGTGCGTTGCTCACTATGTCTAAACAGCTCCAGGAAGCTATTGAGGTTTTAGCGAGCAACATATCAGAGCAGGCAAATAGTACCGCGCTTAGTGCTGAAGAAGCCGTCGCTAAAAGTCGTGCAGTCAGCATCGAAGCAAAGAAAGTTCTCGATAGTTCACTCGACATGGTGAATAACTCAAACCAAAAAATGACTGGGTTTACGCAACAATTATCGACCGTGCTTGTGGAGCTGGGTGCCTCACTTAGTACGATTCCAGAAGTGTCTAAGAGTGTGAGTCGGTCAGTAGAACAAATGCAGTCATTTGTTTCCACTAAGGACATTAGTCGACTTAAAGAAGCAGAGACACGAGCAAAAAATGCGGGGCAAGAAGCCAAGTTAGTACCGTTAATTTTATTGGGTGTTTCTATTCTGGCTGTCTTGCTTAGCGTCGTGGCGGCGTTGTTTGTCTATCGACGATTAGTGACGCCTTTGTCACGTTTTGTGCAGGGAGTGAAAAGAGTGGCCAATAATAACTTGACCGAAACAGTCAATGACAAAGGGTCTTTGGGTGAGCTTCAGGAAGTGATCCATGGATTGAATAACCTAATCGAAACTTTGCGTGATAATGTCAATGACATGTCGAAGGCGGGCCAGAACATTTCTGCCAATGCTAACTTTTTCAACGATACTTCTCAACAATCCTGTCAGGCATTAGAAGCACAAAAAAGAGAAACCGAGACAATGGCATTGGCGACCGAGGCATTAGCCAGTGCCACAAGTGAAATGGCCAATAGTGCTGATTCTGCAGCGCAAGCTGCTCAGGCTGCGAGTACTGCCGTCGAGATGGGGCAGCAAACTGTGGCAGAATCACGCATAGTTTCAAGTCAGTTATCCGAAAAAATAGATGAGACTTTTGAGACAATGCAATTACTTAAAAAGGACAGTGACAATATCGGTTCGGTGATCGATGTCATAAGAAGTATTGCAGAGCAAACTAACTTGCTCGCCCTGAACGCAGCAATCGAAGCAGCACGAGCAGGAGAAAGTGGGCGGGGGTTTGCAGTGGTTGCCGATGAAGTTCGCAATTTAGCGAATAATACCGGCGAGTCGGTAGACGAAATTGAAAAACTCATCGGTCGGTTACAAGCGAGTACTAAGCAAGGCGCGCGCTCGATTGAAGAAGGTCGCAAGCAGGTCGATTTAAATGTAAAGGCGTCGCAAAGCTCAGAACAAGCACTCACCAGCATTACCGAATCGGTAGAGATGATTAATAAAATGAATCAACAAATTGTTGACTCAAGTCAGCAGCAGCAATCAACGGTTGAGTCACTCAATACAAATGTTCGAAACATAAGAAGTTTGGCGGAGGAAACCGAAAATACAGCTCTAAAACATGCCTCGTCAATCCGTAAGCTGACTGAAACGGCCGATAGTTTAAGTAACCTAGTTGATCGCTTCTCACTATAAGGGCATCTCTAAAAATGCACTTTTTCTGCAATTGCGGTGTGATCTTTTAGTCCCTACTGTTGTTGCAGGAGCAAAAAATAGACCACGAAAAATCACATTTTTTTGGCGTCTAATAAGTCGTTTTTTCCCTGAGATGGTGGCCTAATAGCTTTGGTAAAGCCTAGCCCCGATAGTAATGTCGGGTGCAGAGCCAGCCAGAATATCTTCAGAGAAAAACAAATCAATATCATGATCTTGCGTTATTTTCTTCACACGTAAGCCTATTTG
>JBLILW010000064.1:0-10915 GCA_047638435.1 Urechidicola sp. | reverse complement strand
CCAAGTACCCAAGTACCCAAGTACCCAAGTACCCAAGTACCCAAGTACCCAAGTACACTGAGGTTCTCCAGAGGTGCTTCCTTGCACTTATTGCCATGGATGGCATGTATGACTGTTTTGTAGGAGTAAAAACAGGTCAAAAAAAAGCACTGCTTTTTGAGGCTCCCTTAAGAGCTTTACACTCACTTTATTAGCAGAGTAGCGCTTAGATTTTGGTTTGAATTTTGATTGGTTTAATACGGCAAGCCAACCTACGTGCTAGACTATTTTTTGCATGATTCAATCAAACTAGATCATTGCTCATTATCATTTATTATTTAATTAACCTAAAACCGGTATATCCATGAAAGTAGCTTATATTTTTTCAACTCAAGGTCATTCAGTTTCATTCAAACTCGCAAAAATGATTTTGCCCCAGCTAGAGGACGGCACACACGGCGTAGAAGTCGTCGGCATGTTTTTCTTCGAAGACAATAATTACGTTTTGCAAAAAGGTAATCCTATCGGAGAAAGGCTCGCTGCTCTGGCAAATTCAAAAGGCATGTTACTAATGGGTTGTGACCAGTGCTGTGAAGAGCGTGAAATTGAAGACGGCTTAGTAGAAGGTGCGGTGATTGGCTGCTTTCCAAAGCTGTACAACGCTTTATCGGGCAACATGCCAGATCAAATCATCACGCTATAGTTGTCCTCATCATTTTGGCGCTAATGTCGGGGTCGAAATTTCAAGACCCCGCTTATGTCCAAAAACTACCTATTATATCCGACCCCAATAATTCTTATATAGGATTAGACTCTAAATATCTCTTCTCTAGTCGGGCTAAACCATAGGAAATATAGTTACTCTGTACCAGGCCGAGGGCTATCGCATTACCTTGATCCAGTGCACGCGCAACTTCTGTTGTTTCGCTTACTAGAGTATCCGCTATGTTTTCTGGGTCGGTCCTTGCAAACTCATACCAGGTGCGCGCAACCAGAAAGTAAAAGTGATCCCATATTTGTTTGAGCGCTAAGTTGCCAATGATTCCGGCAATCAAATTATGCAGGTCGTGATTGACGAGCCAGTAATCGACAATGTTGAACTGCTGGGTTAACAAGTTCGCTCTTTGCTGCAGTTCGTGAGTCGTGTCTTTTATTTTTTGGTTAATTTCTCGTGGGTTCATTTGGCCGATACACTCAGCTAACTTGATGCGCATGCAGTAAACGTCGCGTATTTCTGCAAAGCTGAGCTCTGTCACAAGGGTGCCGACGCCATCTTTCGATTCAACCAGACCGCTGTGTGACAATTGCTGTATTACCGATCTAATCGGTGTCCTGCTGACGCCGAATTCGGAGGCTAGTGCTGATTCTCTAAGAATAGTGCCTGGTGGGTAGTCGAGCAGACAGATACGATTACGGATTTTTTCAAAGATGCTGTCTGCGGGTACTCGATCACTGTTTGGGTACATAAGTGTCACTAATTATGTGTTTGATTTTATGAGGTATTTACTAAATAGACAAGTTTGAAGTATACACCTGTTGAAATTAATTTGTAAATTTAGGGGAAATATTGTACATTTTGTCTCAGGTGTATACACCTTCTATTAATTATATAAGGCCTAATACCATGCTAGAACAAGCGCGCGAACGCACTATAGAATTCCAAAATCGGTTAACCACAGCGGGAATCGACACTGTAATTATTACGGATGAAAATACAATTGCCTACCTCGCCGGATTCTGGGGGTATCTTTCTGTCGAATTTGGTCGGCCCACCTTTTTGTTGTTACGGTCAAGTGAAGCGCCCTGCATCATCACCCCATTGATGGAAAGCGAAATGGTCGGCAACATGACATGGGTCGAGGATGTCATGAGCTGGGAAGATATGGGACCAAACCGTTGGGAAAATGTATTGTCGCGCGCAATAGGCAATAAACCAGGCAAAATCGGTGTCGAATTAGCCGTCTTACCTGCGTTAGTAAGGAACTGGTTTGATGATCAAATGCCAGCTACTAAACTTACCGATGTCGGTACCATTATGGGCAGTATGCGTATGATTAAATCTCCTGAGGAAATAAATGTGATGCGCCAGACTGGCAAAATTGCAGGCGCCATGATGCAGGCCGCCGAAGGCGCTCTGGCCGAAGGTGCGCAGGAATACGAAGCTGCTCTGGCGATCATCGATGCGGGCACTCGAAAAGCCGCAGGGTTTTTGACTGATCGTGGTTGGGAAGCTTTTATATCACCGATGATCCACAATTTGCAGATCATGCAATCGGGTCGTGACACATCGATGGTGCATCGCCGCGCTAGCGTTAAAAAACTAGAAAAGGGCGATCCAGTGTATTTTTGTTTTTGCAATATGGCTCAATTCAAACAATATAAATTAGGCTTTGACCGAATGTTTTTTATTAAGGAGATATCTGATAAAGCGGTGAGGGTGCAGCAGGCCGCAATCGATGCACAGCAGGCGGCGATTGCAGCGATTCGCCCAGGTGTTACCGCCGAATCAGTCGCGCAAGCGGCTAATGAAGTCTATCAGGCACGGGGATATGAGACCGGGTATCGCACTGGCCGCTCTATTGGTATGGCTTATCTCGAATCGCCAGAGTTAAAAACCGGCGATAAGACTGTGTTACAGCCAGGCATGACCTTCGCGGTGGATGGCGGTATATCGGTAGATGGTGAACTGGGTGGACGAATTGGTGATTCGATTGTCGTCACGGAGGACGGCTCGGACTATTTAACCAACTACCCGCGAGATATATTAATGGTTAACCGCTAGTGCGGGCGAGCATATTTCAATGTGAAGGTGGTGGCTTAAGCCCCCTGGAACGGTTCGCCCAACTCGAGCATGCCATTTCAGATCAACAACTTGATCTGGTAGTTTGCCCAGAACTATTTTTGTCTGGCTATGCAGTAGCAGATGACCTGCGTCGGTTCGCTGAAACCCAAGATGGGCCGTTTTCGAATCGAGTTGCTGATCTCGCCAAACAACAGGGTACAGCCATTGTCTACGGTTATCCTGAGCAGCAAAATGGCGAATTGTTTAATTCGTCAATTTGTATTGGTAGTAATGGACATATTGTTTCGAATCATCGGAAAATGTTGCTGCCACCTGGCTTCGAATCGGAATATTTTACTAATGGAAATGGATTGACGACCTTCAACTTGGACTCGTTTAAATGCGCCATGTTGGTATGTTATGACGTCGAATACCCGGAGGCGGTACGCGCTGCCGCCGAAGCTGGCGCACAGATTATAATTGTGCCGACCGCCTTGGGTGAACAATGGGGTTTTGTGGCACATAAGCTTATTCCAACCCGAGCATTTGAAAATGGTGTCTGGGTTGTGTATGCAAATCATGCTGGGGTCGAGAATGGCGTTCGCTACCTTGGCAATAGTTGTATTGTCGCTCCCGATGGCAGCGATGCGATCAGAGCAGGCGCAGCACAGCAATTAATCATTGCTGAGATCAATCCCGAAGCAGTAATCCAGGCACAGACCCGGCTGCCCTATCTTAAAATGGCTTCCCAGCTGAGAACAATTATCGAGTGAGGATATAAACGTAAATTTATAGTTAACTCTATGAATTCTGGCAGCGATGAACATGTAAAATCAGGACGGTGAGTAAATGGATAGTCGAATAGTAGCGGCCAAAATGAGTCCCTGTCTCGATCGTGGGCGGCACTATCGTGCCAAAATCGGTTACGTGCTGTTGGCGACCGAACAAACGGTACAAGATGACGTCATGCGATTATGCCCAGAAGGCGTTGGCGTTCACTTCGCACGGGCACTGATACCAGACTCAATCACCAATTCCACGCTTGCGGCACAGGTCAATCACCTGGCGCCATGCGCACAAAGTTTATTACCAGACGGTAGCCTGGATGTTGTTTGTTACGCTTGTACCTCGGGAAGTCTCGTAATTGGTGAAGAGCGTGTGCATGAAGAGTTAAACAAAGGCGCGCCAAAAGCTAAAGCGACATCACTCATTAGGAGTGTCATTAAAGCAATCAAAACAATTGGCGCTCGAAAAATAGTAGTCATCACACCTTACCTCGACGAAATAAATAAGCGTGAATTGGACTACCTGGAAAAGGCTGGAATCGAAGTATTGGCTATCTCCGGGTTAAATTTCGAAAAAGATAGTGACATGGTCAGGGTGCCACCGGAGTTTATCGTCGATTTTGCACTGTCACTAGATTACACCCAAGCCGAGGCTATTTTCATTTCTTGCGGTGCTTTAAGGGCACTTGATGTTGTCGATGAGATCGAAAAGCGAGCCGGTATACCCGTTATCTCTAGTAATCAGGCAATGATTTGGGATACCTTCCGACTGGCCAAAATAGATGACCAGTTAGAAGGTTTTGGCGAGCTGTTTTGCAAATATTAAGCAGTTGTATACTAATTCAAGTGTGTAGACACTCGATTGCACTAATGGCCACTAAACTAATGAATAGAAATGACCCTCGCACCACCCGATAAGTTAGCAAAACGCGCCACATCACCACCGTATAAGCGGCAAGTGATGGGACAGTTCGACGGTCTAATCTGATTAATACGTACGGCTTGATCTACTGAATCAATCTACAGGCCACCTGTTATCGAAGCGACATTGTTTTCAGAGCACTAAGCGACAAGAAAACTACGATTAGTTTTCAGGTAGTCGGTGTAAATCTCTTCGAAGTTATCGACAACCGACTTTTGCACAAACTCAAGATCCAGCAGCCGTTGGCTGAGCGCACTCAATTTTGGAAAACTGGAAACCAGGTCTTTGTCAAATAAGCGCGCAAAAATTTCTAAGCGAGTGAGAACTGGCGCAAGCGCAGCATCGACCAGACTAAAATTGTCGCCATTAAAAAAGCCATTGTCTTCGATGGTGTCTTCCAGTCGTTGTAATTTAGTTATCAACGATTCACAATGCTTTTGGAAATCAGCGCTATTATCGGCAACCGACATTAAATATTGGTCGACTATCAGTTGGCTCGAGAATTCGATCCAAGCTCTGTCTTTGGCCTTGTCCAGTGCAGCGATTGGCATGATCGAATCTGGCGTGATTTCATCGAGAAATTCATTGATGACCGCCGACTCAAACAATACCTCGTCGCCATAACGCACAACAGGCACTTTTGCCAGAGGTGATATCTCAAGGAACCACTCAGGCGGATTGGCTAGATCGATGTAAGTAATCTTGAAATCGATTTCTTTCTTTAACAGTGTGATGACAGAGCGCTGAACAAATGGACAAAGGTTAAAGCTGATGAGCTCTATGGGTTGTAACGACATTTATGCTTCCTTAGATGTGGTGATTCGAATTAAAAACCATGTGTTAATCAGTAAGATCAACTGGCAACTTTTAACCTTTAGTTTCTATTAATTACAAAGTATAATTTAGTAACTATAGATGGTTTGTATACTGAAAACAACCACGCACAGTTTTGGTATTAAGTTACCTGGGAGTGCCTAATGGCGAATTTAAAGGCTTACAGCCAAAAAAATAATCGCACGGAAAGTGCTTTAATTAAACTTGTCCCGGTTAAGGAAGTATCAGACTTGAATAATTGTCCAGTAACTACCGCTATCGAAATCATCGGCGGAAAATGGAAAGTCATTATTCTCTATCAATTACGAGGTAAGACCTTGCGATTTGGCGAGCTCAAAAAAATCATTCCCAAAATTACTCAAAAAATGCTGAGTCAACAGTTGCGAGAACTCGAAAAAAATAAGTTAGTGGTTCGAAAGGTTTACGCTGAAGTGCCTCCAAAAGTTGAATACACATCAACCGAACTGGCTGAGAAGCTCAACCCAGCACTCGATATGTTATGCCTATGGGGTGGAGAATATCAAAAGGTACATTCTGAATAGGGTGGATTAAAAGTTAATTCGATTGTATGGCTCACATGCAACTGGGTATTAAACTGCATTTATACCTTCCAACGATGACTTGAATCTGGAGATAGGTAGAAGCTTAAAATTGTCATCTTGCACTTTGATTTTCTGAATACGGTCGCAACGGAATGTTCTGACATCATTGCGTAGTTCATCCCAGGCAAGCACATACCAAACCGGATAACACAGTAATAGATAATGGGGCTGTATTGTCCTCTTCGTTTTCTCATCATTCATCGACCAATAGCTGATCTGACACCTTTGCTGCATCAGAAATGCTTGATGAAGATGTCCGACAATAGGAGCGGCAGCAGGCGTATAACTCGAGAGAACAGTGGAGGAAGATGATTCTCCAATTTGAATACGAGCTTTTAAACTCTTCACTCTATAACTCATTGATGGCGAGAAAGACGCCATTAACTTGTGTCGAATGTTGGTTAGTTGGGCCATGAAGAGTGGAGAGTTCATTTGTTCCGCGACCGCCAGGCTAACAAGAAGATCGACGGCCTCGGTGTAATTAAGGTTAATGCGACCAATACCCCAACTATGATGCAGCCTGATGCCGCCACCGCGTCCTCTATTAGCATCGATAGGTAGCCCCCGATCCCGTAAAATCTGGATGTCGCGATTGATTGTTCTGACACTTACGTTGAACTCCTTCGCAACGTCTCCAATGGTTGTCGGGTTCTCCGATTTAACTCGAGCGGTTAAAACTTCTAGTCTTTGAAGCCTGTCTTGGGTTGATGCACGTTTCATCAATCAAATATGACACAAAATGTCGTATTTATCGATAAAGTGCATTCATCACTTGAATCAACCAATGAAATATTCCGTGATAACAGCAATAACCGTACTCGCCTCAATCAAATTAGCAGAGGGAAAAACTAAAGCAGACCTTTTAACTGCACCGGGTATATTTGAAAAAGAATTTGTCAGTAAAGAAGCTGGCGTTGTTCGCCGTGAGCTCGTTCGTAAGGGCGATAATGAATATATTGATATTGTCCAGTTCCGTAGCATGAAAAATATGGAAGAAGTGATGGGAAAAGAAAAAACAAAATCGGCATGTCACGATCTTTTCGCGGTAATGGATTTGGAAAATATGGATGATTCACAGATTGCCGTTTATCCCTCTATTGCAACTTACTCATAGTCACAGAAATAGACTTTAATAATGGAACGTTAGATATTATGGAACCGTTTAAAAATTTCATATCCCCTGACCTAGTGGCCTGCATTGCTTATCACCTTGAGATTCACCTTCCGACACTTGATCGTGAGTCGTTTGAAAAGGCAATTTTAAAAGAGCTAGATGGACTCGAATTGAAAGCTCGTGGACAGCTAATTGCGGATCATTTGCATGCGGTGTTGCCTGAAGACCACAGTGTGCGGCATAAAATTATCCTTGCTATGCTTCACCCTGTAGATGACATAAATGGAGAGCAAAAAAGCGGCACAGAGGGTATCTGTGGTTGGGGCATGATGCCACTGGGATTAGTTGTGGGGCAACATGGTTTGGCGGCATTTGAAGAAGCCCTTTTATTGCTAAAAGAAATGACCATTCGATTTACGTCGGAATTCGATGTGCGATATTTTCTGCTCGCAGATCAGCAGCGCGCACTTGATATAATGCAAGGTTGGATCACTGACCCTAATCGGCATGTGCGACGCTTAGTATCAGAGGGAACACGGCCCAGGCTTCCTTGGGCGATGCAACTACCTGGCTTGAAGGCCGATCCATCGCCGGTCTTACCGCTGTTAAAAGCATTGCGAGATGATAAGGAAGAATATGTTCGTCGCTCGGTTGCTAATCATCTAAACGATATCGCAAAAGATCATCCCGACCTCGTGGCGAATATTGCAAAGGAGTGGCTGAAAAATGCTGACACTAACCGAACAAGGTTAGTACGTCATGCCTGTCGTAGTTTGATTAAACAAGGTCACAAAGGTGCACTTGAAGCCTTTGGATTAAACCCGCCCGAACTAAAACTCAAAAAATTTAACATTGAAACTCAAAATGTGACGTTTGGTAATGATTTGATTTTTTCTATCACCTTAATATCAACAGATAAAAAACCACAAAATTTAATCATCGATTATGTTGTGCATTTTGTAAAAGCGAATAAGCAACGATCGGGCAAAGTGTTTAAATGGAAAAAGCTCATACTCGAAGCAGGACAGAGTCTATCATTAAAAAAATTCCATCCAATTCGCCCTATAACGACACGACGATATTACGCTGGGACTCAAGCGCTAACTTTGCGTATCAACGGTGAGGATTTCGGGTTAGAGGAATTTGATCTAATTATGATAGGTAAAAACGAATGAGGATAGAAAAAATAAATGGCAACTTTTAGCAAAGTGGCCTAACTATATTTAGTCTCGATTAGTGGCTGTGTAGGCTGAAAAAGCGAAGCGCCTTCTGGAAAATCCTCAACAACAACGCAAGCAGTAGACTATTACGATTATTTTCTTATCAGCTGCCTAGTGGTATTGGCAGTGGACCAAGCCTGACGCCACCTCTGGCTTACGTTTCTACACCTATAGTTTCAGTGTTAAACTTTATATCACATGGCCACTGCCTTTTAATGCTACGAAATAGTCCTACCTTATTTTTCTAGCCTACAGTCTTATGATTATGGACTTTGGGTGGATTGTTGCACAGAACATGACAGTGCTTATTGGATAGGTGGAACCAGTCAACGAAGGAAAAAAGCTGAACTGGCATTGAAGACGTGCGTGTCAGTGGTTTGCGCTATCCTCGATTCTATTGTCCACTGACAGAAGGCGAATTAGCGCAAGTTAAAAAATTCAACCCACCAGGCATCAGTATAGACTGGCAGCATTTTAGAGTTACCTTGACGAGTTAAAATAGGGTGTTACTGTTCTTAGCCCTGTTCTAACAAGTTCCGCAAATCAATTACCGCAGAATTGGCGCGTGAAATATACGACGCCATCACCAGTGAATGATTGGCAAATAAACCGAAGCCACTGCCGTTCATGATCATTGGACTCCATAGCTCGTCCTGCGTACCTTCGAGTTCACGAATGATTTGACGAAGGCTAACGAGCGAGTTCTTTTTTTGTAGCACGGGTTCGAAATCTTGTTCGATTGCTTTCAGAAAATGCACCAATGCCCAGGCAGCACCACGGGTTTCATAGAACACGTCATCAATTTCTGACCAGGCTGTTTTAACCGCAAATTGATTGCTGGTTGCTGTTGATTGCTGGGCTTCTGCATCGCCCGCCAGATCGGTGTTAAAACGGGTTTGTCCGACGCTGGCACTGAGGCGCTGCGATAGACTGCCAAGACGTTTAGATACCTGGCTGAGCCAATCTTTTAAGTTATCTGCCCGTGCGTAGAACTGAGCCTCTGGGTTACCTGGGTTTTGCAGGCGGTTCAGGTAACGATACAAGGCATCAACACCATCTTGATATTCGCTTTCGGTCGCTGGCAGTAGCCAGGAGCTGTTATCGAAATTGAACTGAGGTTCAGCAACAATCAAGTCGGTATCTTCTGTCGACTGTGATTGTGACCGGCTGAAGTCATTGCGCATAGCGCGCGCAATATCACGGATTTGAACCAATACGCCAAACTCCCAATTGGGGATGTTATCAAGAAAGATAGACGGGGGTAAAACGTCGTTGCTGAGATACCCCCCCCGTTTGTTGAGTAAGGTTTCCATAGCAACAATAATGCTGCTGGTGGTATAGCTACCCGTGACGATAGACGCCCTGGTTTCTGGTGCTCGCTCGGCTGCAGCAGCTACCACATCGAACGATCCAGGTTCCTTGCTCCAGTAATACCCAAGAAAGAGGCATAGTAGTAATAGGATGATTACTGGCAACACCAGCCAGCCCTTTGAACTCTCACTTTGACGATTGTTATTTTGCCAGTTGGCAAAAGCGTCTTTCCATGCTTCGATTTTGTCTTTCATTGTCTTGATTCAATACCTGATTCATGCCACATTAAGTTCATTATAAACGGCGACTCCCTACAATTGCACGCTTTGTGAATTCATCAGTAAAGTGTCTTACTCAAAACGCTCAATAGGCCAGTAGACCCAACAAGCCAAAAGACCTAAAAGGAAGGAAACTATGTCAGGACTCATCAGAAAAATTATCAAACTTTGCGTTACGGTAATTGGCGTTGCGGTGGTATTTGTGGTCACCATCGGCGCAGTTTTTATTGCTACCTTCGATGCGAATCAATATAAACAAGATTTGAGTGACCTGTTTCATGAAAACACGGGGCGAGATTTACAATTTTATGGCGATGTTGGCCTGACATTTTATCCAGCGCTGGGGATGGAACTCGGCGCATTAAGTCTGTCGAATGCAGCTGGCTTTGGCAGTGCGCCAATGGTCAAAGTCAACAAGGTCAGCATAAGTGTCGACGTCGCCTCGATCATTGCATTCAGTCCCGAAATTGATCAATTGATACTCGATGGCCTCAACATCAACCTGCAGAAAAATGCCAAGGGAATTAACAACTGGGATGATTTAACAAAAGCGGAGTCCACTCAATCATCTAGTGCAGCATCATCGACAAGCAGCCCGAGCAGTGAGCCGATGAAGATTAGCGGTGCTTTCGGTGGACTGAATATAACCAATGCCCAATTGTCCTGGGTAGACACGCAGGCGGGTTCAGAGTATCAGGTTAAGGATCTAACCATTAAAACAGGTCGAATGACGCCAGATACGCCTTTTGATTTACAGTTGCAGGTGGCGCTTGAAAGCAAAGATGACATAAAAGCAAAGGTTGACCTTGCGGCGCAGATCCAATATTTTTTCGATCAGAGGAAATTGAATCTGAGTGATCTGAATGTCAATATTTCTGCGGTTGGTGCGCCATTACCTTTGGGTAAAATGCAAGTGGGTATCACGTCAAAATCAATCGAATTAAATCCGCAGCAGCGTTCAGTTTCTTTGAAGGGGCTGATTTTGACTTTGGATGACAATGAAATGACGGGTGATGTGACTGTCAGCGATTATGCTCAACCAGCACTTAATTTTAAACTTGCATCGGATAACCTGGATATCGACGCGT
>JBLILW010000063.1:0-10987 GCA_047638435.1 Urechidicola sp. | reverse complement strand
GATTATGACGATTCAGTCGTTGACCAAATTGCAGCTAGATGTAAAGACATAGAGTCGGGTGCGCGCAATATTGATCACATTGTTAATAAAACACTTTTACCCCTGATCTCAACCCAAATACTGAGCAATATTGGGAACGAGACAGAGTTTACTAATCTACAGCTTCGAATTAGTGATAAAGGTGAATTTGAAGTGTCCGTATCGTGACAAGTAGTAATTTAACCAACGTAACCCCTAAAGAGGATATTTAAAAATGCCAGTACCAGCCTATATGAAAGTTGAAGGTGTATCACAAGGAATGATTTCAGAAGGCGCATTATCAGAAGATAGTGTGGCCAATTTGTTTCAGGAAGGACATGATGAAGAGTTCATGGTTCAAGCGTTTGAGCACAGAATTGAAATTCCACGCGATGCACAAAGCGGGCAGCCATCAGGTAACCGTGTGCACTTTCCTCTCAAGATAACCAAGATTTTTGATAAGTCTTCACCCTTGCTATATCAAGCGCTTGTGACAGGTGAAAGTTTAGAATGTGAAATTAGTTGGTACAGAAACTCACTAGAAGACACGGAGCAAGAGCATTATTTCACTCATTTAATAGAAGGTGCTGTGGTAGTTGATATCAAAACAATCATGCCGAATTGTCTGGACCCTTCACAAAAACATTTCACCCATATGGAAGAAGTGTCTTTTAGTTATAGCACTATTACTTGGACCCATGAAATTGCTGGTACAGAAGGTAATGATGATTGGCGCACAACCGGGGGTTAATCCTCAGCAAGGTTCAAATTTATTGTGTCTTATAATTTAAATGTTCTAGTTCTAGCCTGCGCAGTAATGTTTGGGCTAAGCGCTTGTGTTTCTGCGCCTCCGCAATTAATTGTCGCGGAGGAAGAGTGGGTATACGAAGTAAGAGCAATAAATATGGCTATTCAGGCGGCCTCTGACGTTAACTCTGTCAGTGGTCGGCCGCATTCAATTGCGATTGGGATATTCCAGATGAACGATCCAAATACCTTTAGCGCCCTAGCGGTAGATCAGGCTGGTCCTGAGGGTGCTTTTGAATTGTTACAAAAAGGTAGAATTGATGACAGCATTGTCAATTTCCAGTTAATTTCGATGCGCCCTGGAGAGCAGAAAAAAATATCGATAAGTAGGGCTCAAACAGCAAAGTACATTGGCGTTATAGCGGGTTACTTTAAGTTAAACCCTAAAACAGACGTTAAAATTTTTAAGATTCCAGCTCGGCCAGTAAAAAGAGGCATCGTTGAAAAGGTGCTTGCGGTAACAACATTGATCAGCGATGAAGCAAAAGCATTACCAGATAAGCTCAGTATCTTCGTCGACCTTGGCAGAACTGGGTCAAAGCAAATAGTGACGATTGGTGTTAATGATGGTGATGGGGCCAATAAACAAAAAGCTAAGGAAAAGTCAGCAAAACAAAGTTGGTTTGGTACTTTGAAAAAAGACATTTCCAATACATCACAAGCGACAGATCTAGTTGAGTAAGCAAGCATGCAGCATATAAATATGTCATATAACACAGAGGAGGCGATGAACGCCTCGACCATAGTTGAGGTGGATTGTGCACAATAGTAAACCGGTATTCTGGCATCAGGGGTTGTTCTTGCAGCCGCAGCATTTCCAGTTATCAGACCAATATCAGGATGCCAAGCTACAGCCGTATCAAACTTATATGCAACCTCATTTTTGGGGTGTATGTGAGATAGAAATGTTGTCGTCCTCTCTAAATCACAGAACCTGTGAAGTTGAATCAGGTGATTTTTTATTTCCAGACGGCACATTTGTTTCAATTCCCAATAATTCAGTCATAAGTCCACGGTCCTTCGAAGACGATTGGGTCGACCCTGAAAAACCATTCACCATTTATCTGGCAATACACAAAGTAAGTCAGTTTGATGACAATGTAACCGTGTTATCCAGTCTCGAAAATCATGCAGACGTAACCACGCGTTATGTCACTACTGCAACACCAGAAAATGCCAAAGATGTCTACGTAGAGGGTGCCGATGCGCAGGTAAAATACCTCAGGCATGCGCTGAAGATAGTTTTTGATAGCGAAAAAGACGAGATGAACGATTATGATTTAATCGCCATTGCCCAGGTGATTCGAGATGGCGATGCCATTGTCTATAATCGCCAATACCTGCCACCTTGCATCAACATATCTTCCCTGCCCGAACTGACGCGTACTGTTAAAGAAGTCCGCGATGAAGTCACCGGAAGGGCGATGCAATTGTCAGCTTACAAATCCCCTGCGCATGCAAAGAAAGGTTTTGATGCCAATATGCTGCGCTACAAAATGGCACTGCAATCATTGAGTCGCTTTGTGCCCCGGCTATTCCATATAACCGAGGCAGGAAAGGTTCATCCATGGACAGTTTATGGCGTATTGCGTGAACTCATTGGTGAAATAAGCACCTTTACCGACCGCATTTCCCTGCTGGGTGAAACTGCAGATGGAGAACGCCTGGTACCCGTTTACGATCACAATGATCTAGGCAGTTGCTTCAATGGCGCCAGTAATATGATCAGCCAGTTATTAAACGAAATTACCATTGGGCCTCAGTACCTGGTTGAAATGGCGTTTGACTCCATTGCCTATGCAGCAGATGTACCCACTGAATTCTTTACCGAGCATGTCGACTTCTTTCTTATTGTTAATACTGTTGAAAACTTTGAAGATGGGCAAAAAACATTATTGACTGCGGCCAAACTATCTTCTCGTGATGCTGTAGAAACATTGGTAGAACGGTCTCTACCGGGTGTCGGAATGATCTATCTGCCAACTGCGCCCCCTGGACTACCTAAGCGGCCTAACTCGCATTACTTACGAATAGATGTACACGATGATCAATGGTCATCAGTGGTCCGTCAGGAAAATGTAGCGTTATTGTGGGAAGAGGCGCCTGAAGACGTCAAGATAGAACTTGTTGTCGTGAGGAAGTAACCATGCGCATTGTCGATTGTTTTACCGATGTGTTGCTTTTTACACGGAAATTTTGTCGCGGTGAACTCGAGCAGATGCCGGTCGATCAAGTCAGGGGCTACTTACAAGATCTGTTCCAAAAAAGTGAAGCAATGGCTGAACAAGACAATATGGTCGGTGATTTTTATCAGGCATCCAAGTTCCCTGTGGTATCACTAGTCGACGAAATGTTACAGACATCAAATTGGGTAGAAAAAACGGCCTGGTCGAAGAACCCGTTACAAAGAATATACTTTGATACCACAAAGGCGGGCGCAGAATTTTATAGCCGACTCAATGTGTTAAATAAATTTGGTCCCGACCGAGATATTCGCGAAGTCTATGCCCTGTGTTTGGGCCTTGGATTCAAAGGTAAGTACTTTCGAGGTGAAGACCGTAAACAATACGAAGAAATTAAGGCATTTAACTTGAGCTTACTGTTACCAGACGAAGCGCAACGTAATATTGACTCGGCCACACTATTCCCTTTTGCCTACAAAAAGCACGATAAAGACAATACAAACCCTTACAAGTCGCGCTTTAGTATTTACCCGATACTCATTGGCTTGCCTATTACAGTTCTGGTTTTAATGATCGGTACCTATCATTATAAGGTTGCGTCGATACTCGATCAGATTCAAGCGATGGTGAATTACTAGTCCCATGAAAACATTTTTTACTATTTTGCTTTATATCTTCATAATCCTGTTAATTGGCGGCATAGTATTTGGCGCGTGGTATTTACTAGAGCGACCCTTTGAGGAAGCCGCCGTCGTATTTGGCATGATTCTGGGTGCTTGGTTGTTGTTCATACTCGTTAGAAAATTGATTGTTCGTTATCGAGCCAGAGCACAAGTACAACGCGTTATACAGCAAGAAAACGCAATACGGGACGCTGACCTTGGCATGTCTCCAAAACAACTGTCTAAAAGTCTGCGAAAAAGCTGGACTAAGGCCGTTAAGTCGCTCAAAAAATCACATCTCAAGCTAAGAGGTGATCCCCTTTATGTGTTGCCCTGGTACATGGTATTCGGTAAGCCAAGCTCAGGTAAAAGCACCGCGCTGAAAAATGCCAAATTACTTTCTCCGGCAATGGAACTGTCCGAGCATGGCGACGGTTCGACACTTAATCTTGAATGGTGGCTTTACGACCAAGCCATTGTGATCGATACCGCTGGTCGCTATGCCGTGCCCGATATCGATAAGCGGGACCGACAAGAATGGACAACACTGTTGAAAATGCTGTCGCGGCATAAACAAAAGGAGCCCCTGAATGGTCTGGTGTTAGTGGTTTCTGCCGATCGACTGCTCAATGATAGTGAAGAAGAATTACGCGCCGAAGGCCAGCAAATTCGTTCTGGCATTAATGAGTTGATGGAGCAGCTCGAAATTCAGATGCCTGTTTATCTAATGGTCACTAAATGTGACTTGATTGATCAATTTTCAAATTGGTGCCAATACCTACCAAAAGACTCACTAGATCAGGTTATGGGTTATCTTTGTGAAGAAGAAGTCACCAATATTGATACCACCCTCGACTTTGTTTTTGACCGAGTGCTCGACCGTTTGAAAGAACTGCGGTTGCTGATGATGGAGCGCGGTGACTATTACGACGATAGTTTGATCGAATTACCCATCAACCTTGAAAAAATCAGAAAAGGGTTGCACGCATTCGCGCAGACAGCGTTAAAGGATAATCTTTATCAGGAGACCCCACGCTTCCGTGGTCTTTATTTTAGCTCCAGTCAGCAACAGATAGATACATCAAGTAATAGTCAAAAAATGAAGGATCGTGGGTTATTCCTTCACCAGTTATTCACCAAAGTTATGCCGCCGGATCGGGGCTTGTTAGGCACTTTACCAAGTTCTGAACGATTACGTCGTGCAATAAGAAACTACGGTATGAGCATTGGAGGCGGACTCCTCGGACTATTCCTGCTTGGGCTCAGCTCTGCTTTTATCAGTGACAGCAGCAGTCTCGAAAAGATTCTTGATACCCATGTACAGGTTGAACTGACTCAGTCCAATATTAATACCCAGTTTGGCACCACGAATCGATTGAGTGAGTTAATGGATGATCTAAATGAAGTTGAGGCTGAGTGGACATTGCCCTGGTACGGACCTTTTTTCTCGAGTCCACATTCCGGTCGAATTAAACGAATTTTTATTGATTCTTTTCGCAAAGATATGCTGCTTCGTCTTGATGAAAAAATAGCTAACGCCGCAAGTTCAGATTTGAATAGCGAGGATCGTGCCTATCTAGTATCAGGTATTGTACGTCGCATTAACCTGCTCTCTGCCAAGCTTGACGGTGATACAGGGAAATTTGAATCGGTACCCGATGTACCATCCGAATATATACGGGCTGTTGATGAGGCAGTGAATATTGAGTCGTCTCAGTTATTTAGTGGCTTGTATAAAAAATATGTTCAACTAGAAGATTCAAATATCGAGCTATCGGACGAACGTTTACGACTACAGGTTGCTCTAGAAGGTGTGATATCTGCCAGTCGCGGTGATTTTGAATGGCTTATTACCTATACCAGTTTACAGGGATTTCCCGATGTTAAAGTGGGTGATTTCTGGAGTGGTAGCCGTCAGCTGGTAGATCAACCAACGGTATCTTCAGCCTATACCGTCGAAGGTCTGGAATTTATAGAGGCTTTTCTGGATGAGTTGAGTCTGGCTGGCAGTGAATCGAATTCGCTCAGTTTGGTGAAAGATAGTTTTATGCTTTTTTATCAGCGAAACTACTTGAAGGCATGGGTCGCCTTTGCCGCAGAGTTTGACTATGGCAAGAACAAGTTAAGGGGCCGAAAAGAATGGCTCACCGCAATGGAGTCGATGGTTACACCGAGCAACCCCTATTTTGCAGTGATGCGCAAAATTGAAAGTGAAATCGAACCAATATTCTCCGAAGGACTGTTCAAGGCAAGGGATGAAATCGTCTACTTCGCCGACATTCAGGATCACACTGGTGATGCCTCAGGCCCCGATAACACCAAGGCGAAGAAAAAGGCAACCAAGGCCGCATTAAAAGTGGTTGGTAAACTGGGAAAAGTTGGGAAGCTGGTTTCAAAAGTTGCCAAGAAAGGATTAAAAGCTAACAAGAAACTTGGTGGCAAAAAGCAAGAAGCACTCGACAATGAAATAGAAACAGCCGCCAAGGCTTACCAGGATTACAAAGAAGCACTCAAAAACCTGGCCTTTAACGGCGGTTCATCAACACTTTCTTATGCTGAGGTCACCAACTCATTTACAAATCCGGATGACATAGCTGCAGGTGACGGTTCTGGGTCTCTGGCTTGGGCGGCTATCTTTAATTTGCAGCGTGTCGTTGGCAGACCCCGCGAAAGCACTCGGCTATTTTGGGATCTTTATACAGGCCCCATTCGTCTGGCCTACCAATACATGCGTGAAGAAACTGCCTGCTATTTGCAAGGCAGCTGGGAAGATAGCGTGTTGGCTGAACTCGATGGTGTGAGTAAAGAAAAAATAGGTGAAACACTCATCGGTGAGGCCGGTATTTTATGGAAATATGTCGACAGTGAAGCTGGACCATTCCTAAAGAAAAAGCATCTTAAAGGTTATATTCCGAACCGAGTTAAAGATCACTCGATGGAGTGGGAGCCTGACTTTATTCAGTTCGTAAATGATGCCGAAGCTGGTCGAAAAATCGTCTCGGGTGAGTTTAATGTCAATATTAGCGCACTACCAACGGGCGTCAATCGAAGTGCATTGATTTCACCTTATGCTACTTTTATAGATCTTCATTGCGCAGACGGCGTGCAAACTCTAGCTAACTATAACTACTCCGCTTCAAATGAATTTAAATGGTCGCTTAAAAACTGTGGTGATACTACCTTGAGAATAGAAGTAGGGGAGTACTCTCTCCGTAAACAATATATCGGGCAAAAAGGCTTTTCAAAATTCTTGCTAGATTTTCAGGATGGTCGTCGGATTTTTACCATTAATGAATTCCCCGAATTCACCACCCAGTTGAGAGAAAAGAAAGTGCAGGGTGTTGATGTCAACTATGAAATAAAGGGTCAGGATCCAGTGATTCAAATGCTCAAAGCTGTACCGCTCAATCCACCAAGTCGGGCACTTGCCTGTTGGGTGAACTAATGGCCGAAGCAGCAAAGCAAGCCAGTGACCGAGTCAATCTGACGTATAAGTCGAAGGTTGGAGATCGTGTTGAAGATGTAGAGTTACCATTTAAAGTGATGGTATTGGTCGATCTCACCCTGGACGACCGGTCTGATGTGTTTGATCAACAAAAGCCGATTCGACTCGATAGCGATAAAATAGACATAATTTTTCAGCAATTGAAACCAGCGCTAAACCTTAAGGTTGAAGATAAACTCAGCGAGGATGAAGGTGACTTACTGTTGCAAATGTCATTCGATTCGATCGATAGTTTCTCACCAGCCAAAGTAATGGATGCAGTGCCTGCTTTAGGTGCACTTCTTCGGTTTAACGATGCGTTGTCAAGGTTGGCCGATGGTGGCGATGCACCGACTCTAGGGGATGATTTTAGCCTGATTCAGTCAGTACTTGATACCGAAGCAGTTTCAATAGAGGAAATACAGAAAAAATCTGAAAGTTACGGTTGGCTAATTTCTAATATTGAAGAACGAGTAACAAAACAACTCGATAAAATTATTCATCACCCTGACTTTCGACGAATGGAATCAGCTTGGCGTTCGGTGCAGTTTTTACTTGAACGAACCGACTTCAAGGAAAATACCGAGCTAGCGTTTCTTAATCTCTCGAAGCAGGCCTTGATAGACGACTTTGACGATGTACCCGAAGTGTTCCAGTCGCAAATATATCAACATGTTTATTCCGATGAATATGGCCAGTTTGGTGGTAGGCCCTATGGCGTTATCATTGGCGATTATGAGATTGGCCCAAGTGCGCCAGATATCAAGCTATTACAGCGCATGGCTTCTGTCGGTGCGGTTGCCCATGCACCCTTTATAGCTGCCGCGTCAGCAGAATTTTTTGATATCGACTCTTATAGTAAATTTAGTAAATTGCGTGATTTAGGCTCGATATTTAACCAGCCAAAGTACACCAAGTGGAACGCATTTCGCGCCAGCCCTGACGCAAAATATATCGGCCTTACCATGCCCGGATTTTTGCTGCGCAAAACCCATGATGTTTCAATCGGTAGCCTGCAATATCGCGAGTCGGCCAAAAATGCTGAGCAAGATTTACTTTGGGGCAATACCAGCTTTGCATTTGTGACACGCCTGCTCGATAGTTTTGCACAATATCGCTGGTGCTTGAACTCTACGGGCAAAATAGCAGGTTTGGTTGAAGGACTGAATGTAGAAAAAACCGAGACTAATAGTCTAAGTCGGCGAATTCCAACCCGGTTTTTACTCACCGACAAGAGAGAAACCGAAGTCGTAGAGCAGGGTTTTATTCCACTTAGCGTTCACAAAGGTGACGATACAGCGGCATTTTATTCAGCCTATTCTACCCAAGCAGTCAAAGAGTTAATGACCGGCGAAAATGATTTGTCGTTACGTCTGGCTGCTCAGATTCCATACCTGCTAATAGTTGGTCGAATTTCACAATACCTGAAGATCATGCAACGCGAAAATATTGGCGCCTGGACTAATAGGCGCGAAATTGACAACGAACTAAACACCTGGCTACGTCAGTACGTGTCTGACATGGATAATCCTGCGCCAGGGGTGCGCTCAAGACGACCTTTGCGAAAAGCAGAAATAAAAGTTAGAGAAGTGGAAGGAAAGAACGACTGGTATTTAACCCGTATAGAAATCACACCCCATTTAAAATTTATGGGCAATACGTTTAGCTTAAGTGAAACCAGTAAGCTCGATAAGAATTAACGACGCTCAAAATATAAGTAATTAGCTATTAGAAAGACGAATTTGCAAATGAGGACACAGCCATGCCAATGCCAGGAAACCTGATTATAACCGGTGAAGAACAAGGGCTAATTGAAGGTTCATGTAATCTAGAAGACCGTGAAGATACGATACTAGTCCAGGCTTTTGACCATGTAGTTGAAATACCAACTGACGACCGTGGCGTTGCCAGTGGTCGTCGTACACATCGACCCATGACAATCACAAAGGAAATTGATAGAAGTACGCCGATGTTATATCAGGCACTGTGTAGTAATGAGTTGCTGACCGAAGTAACACTTAACTGGTATCGACTCGACGGCACTGGCCAGCATGAACTTTATTACTCGATGTTCATGCAAAATGCATTCATCACCCGTATTCGTCCCTGGGTGCCGAATGTGCTAGATCGTAAGAACGAAACTATAAAGCACATGGAAGATGTATCGATCGCCTATGAAAAAATTATCTGGACCTGGGAGCCAGATGGTGTGGAGTACGAAGACTCCTGGGGAGAAATCGGCGAGTGATACGAGTAAATTATGGCCGATAAATATTAATGAAATTACGATTACTAAAGCGAATCAAAGGCTGGGAAGAAGCTGGACAAGTCTCGGCCTCGGATATCGATATAAACGAAGTCTTGGAGTCAGTGCGCGATGATCTTGAAAAACTCTTCAATACCCGGAGAGGGACAGTGTTGATTGATCAGGATTTCGGTCTGCCTGATTTCACCCATCTAATGAATGGGTACTCTGCGCCAGACGTGGATGAAATTCAACGCGATATTCTTCATCAGGTTCGTACTTACGAGACTCGGCTGGACAACTCAATAGTAGTTGCACAAGTTTCAAAAGTGGCTGATAACAGCCTTGGTTTTGGATTAACGGCCGTGTTTAACCACAAAAATCAGGAACAAACACTATCAGCCAATATATCAATCAAAGACAACGGTAGTGTCGACGTGAGCTTGTGATCACGGTCATCTTTAAGAATATTTAACAGGAATCATGAATAAATATTTCCAAAACGAACTGGATAGCCTAAATGACATTGCGAAAGAATTTTCGCAGGCTAATCCGACGCTCGCGCCGCAGTTAGCTCAGGCAAGCTCGGATCCTGATGTCGAAAGAATCCTCGAAGGCGTTGCTTTTCTGACGGCTGGCATACGACAGAAAATCGACGATGACTTTCCCGAGTTTTCGCAGGGTATTCTGAACCAAATATTCCCTCACTATTTACGCCCCATCCCATCGGCGACTATTGTGCAGTTTCGGCCTAAACCAATCTTGAAGAACGTGGTTAAAGTTCCGACTGGAACCTATATGAATTCGATAGAAGTTGATGACATCAGTTGTCGATTTCGCAGTACTTCTGATTTGGTGGTATCCCCGATCGCAGTGACTTCCGCGCAGTTTACTGAATCTGCAAAAGGGCGTAAGGCAATCGAGTTGAGTTTTTCCTTAAATGGTATCGGCGTCAATAGCCTGGAAGGCGACAAACTCAGGGTGCATATAGGTGGTGACTACCCAGGCGCTGTCGACCTGTTTTATATTTTGTTTAAATGCCTCGATCAAATTTCTTTGGTTGATGCGGCTGGACAGGAATATACTAATACCACCTTAAACATTGTGCCAGTTAGTTTCGACGAAAGTTTCAAGCTACTCGACTATCCGTCAAATTCATTCCCGGCTTACCGTTTGATACAGGAGTATTTTTTACTCAAAGAAAAATTTCTATTTTTCGATATCACCAACTTGAAAGATAGCTTGGCAGTAACTGGAGGCGACCAATTTACGGTTCGCCTCTATCTCGATGATGTCGGCATCCCGCTGCCAAAGATCGGGCCTTCCCGATTTGTTTTGCATGCAACCCCGGCCATCAATTTGTTTAGTCACGAAGCAGAATCGTTTTTGAACGATTACAAACGATATGAGTATCCGCTGCGTCCGCTTCGTAATAATAACAATCAGTATCAAATTTACACTGTAGACGAAGTCGAAGGCAACAATCGAAAGCTAGCACAAAAAAATCAATACAAACCAATGGGGCTATCAGATCCAGATAACAATAGTTCACCGGTGTTTCAAACCTATAGTCGCCAGTCAGAAGGGC
>JBLILW010000062.1:0-11373 GCA_047638435.1 Urechidicola sp. | reverse complement strand
TGTTAAAGCCGTGGTGATGATCATAGTTGCGAATGGGCTTCCACCCATTAACGGCAATACGACCGCCACGATAGCCAGTAAACCGACTATTGTGGCAGCTTGATACGGCCCTTTAAGGGCGTATCTAGCGAGTGCCAACATTATGACACTAACCTCTTTATTTCATCTTATGTTGATCAGTGTAAGGTAACAACGATAGAAAACGCGCACGTTTAATCGCTGTAGCCAACTGACGTTGATATCTTGCTTTTGTACCAGTCACACGACTCGGTACGATTTTGCCAGACTCAGTCACATATTCTTTCAATGTTTCTAGATCTTTATAATCGATCTGGACGGTGCCTTCGGCAGTAAATTTACAAAAACGCTTACGACGGAAATAACGTGACATGGCTATTCAGCTCCTTCGGTTGTGGCAGTGGCGGCTTCAGTAACGGGCGCTGCAGCAGCTTCAGTTTCGACTTTTGGTGCACTCGGTGCAGCAGCGGGCTTGCGGTCAGCAGTTTTAGCTGACTCTTCGCGCTCTACTTCTACCATCATCGGTGACTTTTCAGTAACAGCAGCGCCACAACTTAGTGTCAGGTGACGTAAAATTGCGTCATTGAAACGGAAAGCACTTTCTAGTTCGTCCAGAATTTCCTGTGAACATTCTATGTTCATCAGAACATAATGCGCTTTGTGGATTTTTTTGATTGGGAATTCGAGTTGACGACGACCCCAGTTTTCTTCGCGGTGAACAGCACCGCCAGAAGTGGTGATCATCGTACGATAGCGTTCAGCCATCGCAGGCACCTGCTCACTCTGGTCAGGGTGGACCAGAAACACAATTTCGTAATGCTTCATATTGTTTCCTTATGGATAAAGAAGCCCCCAGTGTCGATAGCGTGTTGCCAATGACCTGTGGAGCAAGGATTTTCCACCACTAAAGCCCAAAAGTGGGCTAAGCCAATGGCCTAGTCGTAGAAAAAGGCGGATTCTACCGGAGCGGATGCTTAGCTGCAAGCCATTCTTGAACGCATGATTTCATACAAGCAAACACCCGTTGCTACCGAGACATTCAAGCTTTCGACGGATCCGTGCATAGGCAGTTTTATGAGGTGATCGCATTGCTCCATAGTCAAGCGGCGCAAGCCATCTCCTTCTGCTCCCATAACGAGCGCAACCGGATTTTGATAGTCAAAATCGTATAGCGAGCCTTTAGCGTCACCACTGGTGCCATAAATCCAGACGCCTGCATTTTTTAAATCCTTAAGGCAACGTGAAATATTGGTCACTTCTAACAATGGTGTTGATTCGGCAGCACCAGCAGCCACTTTGCTGACGGTGGCATTTAACTTGGCGGATCGGTCTTTAGGGATAATCACCGCATCCACACCTGCGCCGTTGGCGGTTCGCAAACAAGCACCCAAATTATGCGGGTCTTGAACACCATCAAGTACCAGGAACAAAGATCGATTATGCATTTCGGCGAGACATTGCTCGACACTGGTAGTGCCAGAAGTCGATGCCACATAGTGCATCGCACAACCTTGATGCTTGTCACTACCAACCAAACTGTTGAGTACGTCCTTAGGTTCAACTCGAATCGGCAATTTGAGCTCTTTCACTCGGGCGATGAGTGAAATCAAGCGCGGATTTTTTGACTCGGTACAAATAAACGCCAGACATGACTCCGGCGTATGTTGTAGCATTTTGGCTATGGGGTGAAATCCATAGATATACAAATCGCTCATGTCAGTTTCGGGTCAGCCTTTGGTTTTTTACTCACTCTTGGTTTCTTAATCGCCTTCGGTGTGGACTTGAGCTTTGGCTTGGTTGTTGCTCCAGCTTCCTGAGTAGATGCCTGAACGGATGTTTGATCAGATTCTTGGGCTGTTTTCTTGACTATTTTTCTGGCTGGCTTCTTAACCGATTTTTTAGGTGCTTTTTTAGCGGTAGATTTAACTGTGTCCTTAGCTGCGCCCTTAACTTCTGCCTTAGCTGGTTTCTTTCCTTTTTTAGCATTGACTGCGGGCTTATCACCTGACTTTTTTACTTTCTTTTTCTTCTTACGTTTGACGTCACCATCATCGTCACCCAAGTTTGCTACCAAGTCGAAATCAATTTTCTTTTCTTCCATATTGACTCCCATGATTTGAATATCTAATCGGTCACCTAGCTGATAACTACGGTTACTGGACTCACCTACCAAACGATGTCTCACTGCATCATAACGATAGTAGTCTCGTTTAAGTGACGTGATATGAACCAGGCCATCAATCATCAACTCTTCTAGCTGAACAAAAAGACCAAAACTGGTGACGCCAGAAACGATACCGCTGTACTGTTGACCAATACGCTTTTGCAGAAACTCACATTTTAACCAGTCAGATGCATCGCGCGTGGCGTCATCGGCGCGGCGTTCGTAACGTGAACAACTATCACCGAGACTGGTAATGGCTGCAAGGTCATATTCGAAGCCATTGTTGCTGCCATGGTGAACCCATTGTTTGATACCCCGATGTACAAGCAGATCAGGATAGCGCCTTATGGGCGAGGTGAAATGGGCATAGTCTTTTAACGCCAATCCAAAATGGCCTACCTTGGTATCGGGACTGTAATTCGCTTGCATCATCGAGCGCAATACCACCGTTTGAATCATCGAAAATTCGGGTAGTGGCTTAATTTGCTCAATGATTTTTGCGTAGTCGGTTGGTGTTGGCTTTTCTGCCGTGAAGGCAATACCAAAACCGAGTAGAAACTCAGCCAAGTTCGGCAATTTATCAGAATTAGGACCTTCATGATTTCGATAAAGCGTTGGTATTTTTTTCTTCTTAAGTAAACGTGCCGCACTGATGTTGGCGGCTATCATGCACTCTTCGATAAGCAAATGGGCCTGATTACGCACGACTGGCTCGATGCCTTCTATCTTGCGTTCATCGTTATATTTGAAGATGACTTCATTGGTATCAAACTCAATCGCATGACGTCTTTTGCGAGCCTTGGCGAGCGCTAGATACACCTTTTTAAGGTTCTCAAGATCTCCTCTTACTCGCTGTAAAGCAGGCGCGCCGTCTTCCTTGTTATCAAATATAACGTCTGCGACGTCATCGTAAATCAGTCGAGCATGGGAGTGGATAATGCCTTCAAAAAATTCGTGCTGCTTAATAACACCGTTTTGGCTGATATCCATGCAGCACACCATACAAAGACGATCAACGTCAGGATTAAGAGAACACAACCCATTCGATAACACTTCTGGCAACATCGGTACCACTTCACCTGGGAAATAAACCGAAGTACCACGATCGATCGCCTCTTGATCCAGCGCAGAGCCTATTTTGACGTAATGGGCAACATCGGCAATTGCGACATATAAGCGGAATCCCTTATCGACTGGCTCACAATAAACCGCATCATCGAAATCGCGTGCATCTGATCCGTCTATCGTCACGAAAGGCAGATTACGAAAATCTTCTCGACCTTGCTTATCAGCCTCTTCAACCTGATGAGTGAAATCCTTTATTTCGTCCTGCACATTCTCATTCCAGTGATGCGGAATAGAATGGGTATTTAATGCGATGGTGACTTCCATGCCCGGGGCATTGTCTTGACCCAGAACCGACTCAATTATACCTATCGGTTGAGTATGTTGAGTTGGGTAATCAGTAATTCGAACAACAGCAATATCACCTGGCTTTGCAGTATGTCCAATATCACGATTCAGAAGAATGTCTCTGGTTAAACGCTTGTCATCAGGGATCAGAAAATCGATACCGCCTTCACTATGATAACGGCCGACCACACTTTGATGCGCACGCTCTAATACAGCGATTAACTCTCCTTCCGAACGTTCTCGACGTTTGTCGTAACCCTCTATTTTTACTGCAGCTTTATCGCCATTCATCAACTTACGCATCTGGCGTTCAGCGAGAAAAATATCTTTGCCACCCGATTCTGGCTTTAAAAACCCAAAGCCATCCGGGTGGGTTTGGACGACACCTTTTTCAAGATCCATGTGATCAAAGCTTATATAACCACCCCGTCGATTACGGAATATCTGTCCATCACGCGCCATAGCCCGCAAGCGTCGGCGTACCGCCTCGATGCTGTCTTCGTCTTCGTATTGCAGTCTCTCAGCTATGTGTTCATGCGAGACAGGCACTTTCTCTTCTTTGATCAATTGCAGTAGATAGTCTCGGCTAGCAACAGGCCGGTCATATTTAACGCTTTCGTTGGACAAATTTGGATCTTCTTTTGGTAATGTTGATGAAGATGATTTTGTTTTTTTTGACATTGGGTTCTCCGTACTAAGATCGCGAGCAGTTTGAACTTCACGATAACGCTCTAACAGGTTATTAAAGGTACGTCGGGCTGGAGAAATGAATGATGCGGCCTGGGACAGGAGTTTACGTATCTTCATAATGTGATTATGTGCTGATGGATCTTTTTATATGTCATATATTGGTCTATGTTAGCTAATTTCATCATGATGCTTAATCAATGATCCTTGGTAATGGGTTATTCCCACTCAATGGTACCGGGAGGTTTGCCCGAAATGTCGTATACAACACGCGAGATACCTTCTATTTCATTCATAATTCGGTTCGACACATGGCCGAGAAAGTCATAGGGTAAATCTGCCCATCGAGCCGTCATGAAATCGATGGTCTCGACAGCGCGTAACGACACAACGTGGTCATATCGTCGTCCATCGCCCGTAACACCAACCGATTTAATTGGCAAGAAAACGACAAATGCTTGTGATACCTTGTCGTATAAATCATGGCTACGCAGCTCTTTAATGAATATATCATCCGCTAGCCGTAATACATCTGCAAATTCTTTTTTCACTTCACCCAAAATCCGAACCCCTAACCCGGGCCCCGGGAATGGGTGACGATAAACCATTTCATGCGACAAGCCGAGGTCAATACCGATCTTACGCACTTCGTCTTTAAATAATTCACGCAACGGTTCGACTAGGCCTAGCTTCATGTCATCGGGTAATCCACCGACGTTATGGTGCGATTTTATCAAGTGCGCCTTGCCTGTCGATGCGCCAGCCGATTCAATCACATCAGGGTAGATAGTACCTTGCGCCAGCCATTTGGCATCTGCTTGCTTTTCGGCTTCTTCCTCGAATATTTCGATGAACAAATTACCGATCGCTTTGCGTTTAAGCTCTGGGTCAGCTATCCCCTTTAGTTTATCGAGGAAGCGTTCTTCAGCATCCACCCGAATTACCTTAACGCCCATGTTCTTGTCAAATAATGCCATTACCTGATCGCCTTCCTGATGACGCAACAATCCGTTATCAACAAAAATACAAGTCAGCTGTGTCCCAATAGCCTTATGTAGTAAGGCCGCAACGACAGATGAATCAACACCACCTGACAACCCTAAGATGACATGGTCTGTGCCGACTTGCGCTCTGACATTAGCAATTGATGTTTCAATAATATTGGCCGAAGTCCATTCTGAGGCACACCCACAAATATCATGCAAAAAGCGGTTATAAATCGCGACACCTTGAGCCGTGTGAGTCACTTCTGGATGGAATTGTAAGCCGTAAATCTGGCGCTCTTCGTTTGCAATACCGGCAATAGGCGCACTTTCAGTGCTGGCCATCAATTTAAATCCTGGCGGAATTATCGATACTCGGTCGCCATGCGACATCCACACGTCGAGCATGCCATGGCCTTCACTGTTGACATCGTCCTGAATGTCACGCAATAACTCGGTATGACCACGCGCGCGAACTTTGGCAAACCCAAACTCACTTTTACCGCAGTTTTCAACCGCGCCACCCAGCTGGCTGGCAATGGTTTGCATACCGTAGCAAATACCCAGCACAGGCACCTTCATATCAAATATTTCGATGGGGGCTATTGGCCGGTAATCCGATAGTGTAGATTCTGGGCCGCCAGAGAGAATAATGCCTTTCGCGCAAAAGGATTGAATTCGTGAAAACTCGATATCCCAGGGGTAAATTTCGCAGTAAACACCCGCTTCACGAACTCGGCGAGCGATGAGTTGCGTGTATTGCGAACCGAAATCCAGGATCAGAATTTTGTCGTGATGAATATCCATCGTTTTTATACTCTTGAGCGCTTACAGGTGGTTGGCTTTATAGATTGGTTTGATACCGACCCTATAAGCTATGTATCTATAAACTTATGATTTTATACGCGGTAGTTGGGCGCTTCTTTTGTGATTTGCACATCATGAACATGTGATTCAGACATTCCCGCACTGGTGACCTTGACAAATTCAGGCTTAGTACGCATGACATCAATCGTCGCACAACCCACATAGCCCATGCTCGAACGCACACCACCAAGCAGTTGGTGAATGGTATTGTTGAGTGGTCCTTTATAAGGCACTCGGCCTTCGACACCTTCGGGTACCAGTTTTTCATCGGCACTATCGGCCTGGAAATATCGATCACTAGAACCTTTTATCATCGCCGCCATCGATCCCATACCTCGATAAGATTTGTACGAGCGCCCCTGAAACAACTCTACTTCGCCCGGCGCCTCTTCGGTTCCTGCGAACATGCTGCCGATCATGACGGCGTGTGCACCGGCAACAATTGCCTTAGAAATATCACCCGAAAATCGAATGCCACCATCGGCAATCACACCAACACCGGTATCAATCAAAGCTTCAGCAACATTACTAATCGCTGTGATCTGCGGCACGCCGACACCAGCAACAATTCTCGTCGTACAAATAGATCCAGGACCAATTCCAACCTTCACCGCATCGGCACCAGCGGCTACCAAATCAAGTGCAGCAGCAGCGGTTGCGATATTGCCACCAATCACTTGCATGTGCGGATATTTCTTCTTAATCCAGGCCACTCGATCGAGCACGCCACGTGAATGTCCATGGGCCGTATCGACCACGATCAAATCTACCTCTGCCTCGACCAGCGCCGCTATTCTATCCTCAGTATCACCACCCGTACCAACCGCAGCACCAACTCGCAAGCGTCCCTGGTCGTCCTTACAGGCCAAAGGATGAACCGTTGATTTAGTGATATCTTTTACCGTGATCATGCCTTTCAGATTGCCTTTTTTATCCACCACCAAAAGACGTTCTATACGATGATTATGCAGTAACTCTAATATTTCAATTTTTTTAGCTCGCTCACCAACCGTCACTAAACGATCTAAACCCGTCATTATCAACGACACGGGCTGATCTAGATTTGTTTCGAAGCGCAGATCGCGTTTTGTCACAATTCCCACTAATCCGTCGGCTCCCAGTACAGGCAGACCCGAAATACGGAGTCTATCGGTCAACTCGATAACATCGCGCACGGTCGTATTTTCGTTGATTGTAATCGGGTCTTTGATCACGCCACTTTCGTATTTTTTAACCTTCGCAACCTGATGGGCTTGTGCTTCAACCGATAAATTTTTATGGACGATACCAATACCACCCTCTTGGGCCATCGAAATAGCCAGCTTGGCTTCAGTCACAGTGTCCATCGCCGCCGAAATTAACGGGATATTCAATTCGATCGTTCTAGTTAAGCGTGTTTTAAGGATAGCATCTTTAGGTAAAACGTCTGATTTGGCAGGCACTAGTAGGACGTCATCAAAGGTGAGAGCTTCCTGAGTAATACGCATGGGGTCTCCGAGTGGGGTTTTTCAAAGCGCGATTATAAGGTATTGCGACTATCAGCGTAAGCCTGATTGCCGAATTTGAGCCGCTATAAACCGGTTTTTTTTAGTTCACCACTCCAACTAAAGATGATTCTTTATTAACCATTAAAAATTAATCATTATTTGCAGCACCGTACTATAGACTACTGCTCCCAAAACAAACCCCTAAAAATGCTAAAATGAAATCATCGTCCAAAACCGAACAAGCCATATGGACCATTTCAGCACTCAATTTTGAAGTTAAAACAATGCTATCTGAGGGTATCGGAACGCTTTGGATAGAAGGTGAAATATCAAACTTCGCTTGCCCTGCTTCCGGTCATTGGTACTTCACCCTAAAAGATAAACGAGCACAGTGTCGTGCCGCCATGTTTAAGGGCAAAAACAATCGAGTTGGTTTTTTGCCAAAAAACGGCCAACAGGTACTGGTCAAAGCTCAAGTCACACTCTACGAGGCTCGGGGTGAATATCAGCTGGTGGTCGAGCACGTCGAAGACGCAGGTGTTGGCGAACTCATGCGTCAATACGAAAAACTCAAAAGTGATCTTGATAAGGAAGGTCTGTTTAGTGCTAGTTTAAAACAACCATTACCAACACACCCTAAAAAAATAGGTATCATCACCTCCCCCACGGGTGCTGCAATACGCGATGTCATCAGCGTCATTAGCAGGAGAGCACCGCATATACCGGTATTAGTGTTTCCAACTATTGTGCAGGGTGAGCAGGCATCTGAACAAATATTAAAAGCCCTCCAACTCGTCAAATCTAATGGCGAATGCGATGTTTTACTGATCGTGCGCGGTGGCGGCTCGTTGGAGGATATGTGGTGTTTTAATGATGAACGAATTGCGCGTGAAATTGCTCATTTCCCAATACCGGTTATCACCGGCATAGGCCACGAAATCGACTTTACTATTGCCGACTTCGCCGCAGACTTTCGAGCACCCACGCCATCGGCGGCAGCTGAATCGGTCACACCCGATCAGTTCGAATTGATGCAAACCGTCGATTATCAGGTCAGCCAACTAGTCTCTAAAATGACATCCATGCTAGCCCGCAAAAACGACTTTTTGACTCAACGCCAAAAAAGGCTGGCGAATCAGCACCCCACTCGCCAGTTCGATCAACTCGCTATGCGCCTCAAATTCACCTACCAAAAGCTGCTTGAACAAAATCAAAATCAACTGTCTACGGCGCAACATCGTCTGCAACTATGCCAATCGTCGATAAGACAATCAACACCGTTACAGGCTATCACTGAAAAGCAAGATCATCTTAATCAGTTGTCGATAAACAATGTCAATGCAGTGAAACAGAACCTATTGATAGCCGAGCATCAACTTGCCATGCAAGCCAGATCACTCGATACACTCAGCCCGCTTAAAACGCTATCTCGTGGGTTTGCCAAAATCAGTAAACAACACAAGTTAATCAGCTCCGTAGAACAATTATCGACTGGAGACGCAATAGATATAACTCTGAGGGATGGCAGTAAACAGGCAACCATTACATAAATACATTTCTTAAAACACATCTAATCATTTTGAAACAATACGGTACCCAACCATGACAATTACTAGAATTCACACAAACCAACGCTCGAGCAAAATCGTTATTCACAACCAAACGATTTACCTGACAGGCCAGGTAGCAAAAGATCGCAATTCAGACATAACGACTCAAACTGAGCAGGTTATTGAAAAGGTTGAAGCATTATTAGAAGAAGCTGGATCTAATAAAAACAAGATGTTGTCGGTGCAGATATGGCTATCCAACATTGCTCATTTTGCAGCAATGAACCTAGTTTGGAACCAATGGATTGACGAAGGCAACCAACCTGCTCGGGCCACAATTGAAGCTCGCCTGGCTGCACCTGAGTTACTGGTTGAGATGAGTGTTATTGCTGCACAGTAACTTCTTTAGCTGAGATACGTCTGCGCGATTAACACCGCGTCGAAAGCGCAGATGCTAACTTCATGAACGGACTTTCCATTGCTGGTTCTGCCAATAACTGCATGCCCTAGATAAAGCCCTCGCTGAACCGATTTATTGACATACAAACCTGAAAATTATGCTGCCACTAAACCTATACTGACGCCTCGTTTGGACACTACTTCGTCATTACTTCTTAAACCTATAAAGTATCCAATTAAACGCATAGCAAGGCCGGACAATATTGCCGCTCTATCGATCAGGCGGGTGCCGACACTACCAGCAATCGAATGTAAACATGACGTGAAAACAACCCTGGGGTAGTTTCATGATGAGGAACTACACTTGGATAAAGCCGATCTGCTGCTCGAAGATTCGGGTACTTTATCGAACAAATGGAGACATTAACGGCGAGCCGACGGCAGATTTCCGAGTTAGATACCTGAACGCGAAGTTTAGGCCGCCTCGTTATTAGGCTATAGTGAAAGGGAGTTACAGCGTTGGAACTGCAACAATCTGGCTCGTCAAAAAACCACGTAATATTCATCTAGGTTGACGCTTAGCAACAAGAATTTCCATAAATTCTATTTTAGATATCACGTAAATTTGGCAGGGGCTACTAATGACCTGGCCCTGTAAACTACCTTCAGCCGGCTGCTGAATATTAATAGGTAAATATAACTTTTCTGATTCTAATCTCGCCACTTTATCTCGAAGCAAAATAGTATAGCCACTGCTCGGTTTTTGTCCCATGGCAAATAGAATCAAAACTTGATTTTGGTAGTCGACATCTATTTTAAAAGTTTGGCTACTTAATGCTTTTTTCTGAGCAGGTTCAAATAGATTAGCTAGCTCAGATGCGGATTTTATTGAAATGAGCATTGGCTTAGGAATACCACATTGGTTAGAGCTATATTTGACCTGTAACGGAATCATCTCAGCACTACATGCATACATAACGGTGGAAAGTAAACTTAGAACCAGTGTTTTTTGAATCATGTTTGGTTTCAATACAAAGCTACTCTTTGGGAATAAGACGTATTTTCTCACTACGCTGACGCCTGAAACCATCAATAGTTGAGTTGGTTTCGTTTAGACGGTTACTGGTTCCGAAGTTGGAAAGAATATCGATTGTGAAGTCGAGGCCATCAATATTCTGATTAATGGCCTCGATCAGAAATAACTCACTAACGGTTGGATAGCCACCACAAGATTCGGCTAACTGACAGATAAATAAATCATTGTCTATATCAGAACCCGCGATAATTCGATATAAGCCAGGGGCCACGTTGGAGAATAAATAGTCAAAGATTCCATTTCCCTGATCGCTCGCAGAAACCTGATCAATTCCATTGCCGTTCTCATCAAGCAATAATACATATATCTTACTCAAATCGCCGGTAGTATCCTGAGCCCCTACCAGTATTGATACTCGAATAGTTACGCTGCCCTCTGTGTCTATATTAAAGGTAATCGTTCCAGTATAAGAGCCGATGTGCAGGCTAGTCCTGTCGACAAAAACCTGATAGTCACCCAGTCCATTTATATTCACACTAGTGTCACTAAACGGACTAATAGTCAACCAGCTAGCATCTGAACTAAAGCCAGTGACAGTCGCTGCTACATCACCATGATTACTGATTGTTGCAACCGAACTATCACCAAACCCCAAGGTTATTTGGCTTGGAGAAGCAACGATCAATGCAGGTTGTGGTGGCGGAGTGCCGCCATTAGCCAACAATTGTGCAGCTTGAACGGACTTAAAGGCATCGATCAAGCCGTGTCC
>JBLILW010000061.1:0-11374 GCA_047638435.1 Urechidicola sp. | reverse complement strand
ACACGAGATTTGATCGATCGGGTGGCGGGTACGCTGGGCGGCATTTTGCTGGTATTAAGCTTGATCGGTGTTGTCGCATCGCCTGCCGTCATTAGTATTGTTGCCGCTGGCTTTATCGACCAGCCTGGCAAGTTTCAACTCACGTCGGATATGCTACGTATCACCTTCCCTTATATTCTTTTCATTTCGATGACGGGCATGGCGGCCGGAATTTTGAACACCTGGAATCACTTTGCGGTGCCTGCATTTACGCCTGTTTTGCTCAATGTGAGCATGATTAGCTGCGCTGTCTGGCTCAGCCCAATGCTCGACGCGCCGATCATCGCACTGGCTTGGGGTGTGTTTATCGCGGGTATTTTGCAGCTGTCGTTCCAACTGCCATTCTTATATCGGGAAGGTTTGCTACCGAGACCAAAGTGGGGATGGCGTCATGCTGGCGTGCAAAAAATCATCAAATTGATGATTCCTGCTTTGTTTGGGTCGTCCGTGGCGCAGATCAATTTATTGTTTGATACCTTTATCGCATCATTTTTGGTATCGGGTAGTGTGGCCTGGTTGTATTACTCGGACCGATTGCTCGAGTTTCCTCTCGGCGTTTTTGGTATTGCCCTAGCGACCGTGGTTTTGCCTAACCTGTCCCAGGCCCACTACAAAGAGGGCTCGACACATTTTAATAAAACCCTGCAATGGGCCATACAGCTGTCACTAGTGATTGCGCTGCCAGCCACGATTGGTTTGTTTTTGCTGGCTCAGCCCATTCTATCGACCTTATTTCAATACGGCGCATTCCAGAGCAGTGATTCACTGATGTCGGCCTACAGCTTGATGGCCTATTGTCTGGGTTTGCCTGCCTTCATTTTAATTAAGATTCTCGCTAACGGCTTTTATGCCCGCCAGGATACGAAAACACCGGTGCGTATCGGCATTCAATCGATGGTTTTAAATATGGTGCTGAATGTGGTTTTTGTGGTAACCATGTTACAAAACGATTTTATTGCACCTCATGTTGGCCTTGCATTGGCAACTACAACATCGGCTTATTTCAATGCATTGATGCTCGCAATGAAGTTAAGACAAGGTAATATCATCGAGTCTTTTAGTGACTATGGCCTACCGCTATTTCGAACACTGATGGCTTGCTGTGCTATGGCAGCCTTGATTGTGCTACTCATGCCCGGCATTGATGCCTGGACCAACTGGCAATGGTTTGAGCGAACTTTTCATTTGGCTCAAATTATCGTCCCAGCTGGCTTGTGTTATGCGCTAATGCTTTGGATAATGGGGTTTCGTCGGAATCATTTTGTACTTTAGGGCGCCTAAAAATGCACTTTAGATTTACGATTCATTTATTCTTTTATACATAAGCTTTAGTAATTCATTGACATGCAACTTATCCGTGGTTTATACAACCTGACTCAAACCTTACCGCCTAGCGCAGTGACTATTGGCAATTTTGATGGTATCCATTTAGGGCATCAGCAGGTGTTGCATCAGCTCAAAACTATTGCCGATAAAAGCGCATTGTGCTCTGCGGTGATTATTTTTGAGCCACAGCCAATCGAGTTTTTTGCGCCAGATAATGCCCCAAAGAGACTATCTCGATTCCGTGAGAAGATTGCTTATTTAAAATCACAGGGAATTGATTATCTGCTGTGCCTGAAATTCGACCAGCCATTTTCGGAGCTCAGCGCTGAACAGTTCGTGCGGGACTTACTGGTGAATCGGTTGAGTACTCGCCATCTTGTCATCGGTGATGATTTCCGGTTTGGCAAAAAACGCAGCGGCGACTTCAAATCATTACAAAGCGATGGCAAACAATACGGATTCGAGGTCGATAATACTGAGACTCTACTGCTTGAGGGCATCCGAGTGAGCAGTACGCGCATTCGCGAGAGCATTCAAAACGATGACTTTACACTTGCCGCCGCTTTACTTGGGCGACCTTATTCGCTGTCAGGCAAGGTGTCACACGGCCAAAAACTAGGCCGTCAACTCGGATTTCCGACAATTAACATCAAAATGGGCAGCAAAACTCTGATAGTTAAAGGAATATTTGCGGTAATGGTGAAAGGTATAGATAATCGCGTGTTGCAAGGCGTGGCAAGCTTAGGCACACGCCCAACAGTGAACGGCGTCGACTCGATTCTGGAAGTTTATATACTTGATTTTGACCAGGACGTTTACGGCTATAGTGTCGAGGTTGATTTTTTACATAAGATCAGAGACGAGAAAAAATTCGATTCACTAGAAGAATTGACGGTCAATATCGAGCAAGACATCGTTTTGGCCAAGCAGTATTTTGAACAACTGACCTGAATTAGCAGGCTAGGGCGATATGGCTTTAGCCTTAGATTATTAACTGGTAACTGGCAACTGGAATTTTTGTGACCGACTACAAACACACGCTCAACCTACCCGACACAGCATTTCCTATGCGTGGAAACCTTGCGAATCGTGAACCTGATCGTTTGCAAAACTGGCAGGATAAAAATCTTTACCAGAAGATTCGAACCGCGAGAGCCGGTAAAAAACGCTATATTCTGCACGATGGGCCTCCTTACGCGAATGGCAGCATACATATTGGTCATGCGGTTAACAAAATACTAAAAGATATGATAGTGAAGGCGCGCACCTTAAACGGTGAAGATGCCCCGTACGTGCCCGGTTGGGATTGCCATGGCTTACCTATTGAACATCAGGTCGAGAAAAACATCGGCAAGGCTGGTGTCAAAGTAGGTGCCGATGAATTCCGCCAGGCCTGTCGTGACTATGCCCATAAGCAAATCGAAAACCAGAAGATCGACTTTGTTCGACTGGGCATACTCGGTGAATGGGACAAGCCGTACCTGACAATGAATTACGATACTGAGGCGAACATCGTGCGCTCTCTAGGCAAGATTATTGAAAATGGCCATTTGCTAAAAGGTGACAAACCGGTTCACTGGTGTACAGATTGCGGCTCTGCTCTGGCCGAGGCTGAAGTTGATTACAAAGATAAAATATCACCTGCGATCGACGTGAAGTTTCCAGTCATTGATAAAGCTGCATTTTTGGGGGCACTAACAGATGGCGCAGCAACAAACGTTGGCGAAGGGCCTTTGTCAGTTGTTATCTGGACAACCACACCCTGGACATTGCCGGCTAATTTAGCCGTCTCGTTAAATCCTAAATTCGACTATGTTGTGGTTCAAGTCAATAGTGACCAGGTTGATAGTGAAGTGGCTGGCAAAGAATGCATCGTACTAGCACAGGACTTAATGCAGGATGCCCTGGCTCGTTATGGCATCACTGATTATCAAGTGCTCGCTTCGGGCAAAGGCGATTCGCTGGATAAGCAACGTCTACAGCACCCCTTTTATGATCGTGAATCACTGGTTGTGATTGGCGATCATGTCACCCTCGAAGCCGGTACTGGCGCTGTTCACACTGCACCAGGTCATGGTCTTGACGACTTTATCATCGGCAAGAAATATGGCCTTGATATTTATAACCCAGTCGGTGACAACGGTTGTTTTCTGCCCAATACTGAAATCTTTGCGGGTCAACATGTCTTTAAGGCAAATGATCAGGTAGTCGAAGTTTTAAAACAAAAAAATACCTTAATGCACTTCGAGAAATATCCGCACAGCTACCCACATTGCTGGCGTCATAAGACTCCGATCATCTTCCGCGCTACACCGCAGTGGTTCATCAGCATGGAACAAGGTGGATTACGTCAATTAGCACTAGAAGAAATTAAAAATGTCGGCTGGGTGCCATCTTGGGGTCAAGCTCGTATCGAAAGCATGATAGACAAACGCCCAGACTGGTGTATTTCTCGACAGCGATCCTGGGGCGTACCCATTCCCTTATTTGTGCATAAAGAGACTCAAGCTTTGCACCCAAAAACGGCTGAATTAATCGAACAAGTGGCTAAGCTTATCGAACAGTCTGGTATTCAGGCCTGGTTTTCTCTTAGCGCAAAAGAGCTGCTGGGCGATGAAGTGGATCAATACACAAAAGTAACAGATACGCTGGATGTCTGGTTTGACTCTGGCACCAGTCACTTTAGTGTTCTTAAAAATGATGAGCGCCTTAGCTTTCCTGCTGACTTGTATCTTGAAGGGTCAGATCAGCATCGCGGCTGGTTCCAGTCATCGTTGCTGACATCCTGTGCGATGCATGGCGAGGCACCTTATCGTCAGGTTCTTACCCATGGTTTTACGGTCGACTCGAAGGGATTGAAAATGTCCAAGTCGGTAGGCAACGTGATAGCCCCGATTAAGGTGACGAATACACTGGGCGCTGATATTTTGCGACTTTGGGTTGCCTCCACCGATTACTCTGGCGAAATGACAATCTCTGATGAAATTTTAAAGCGCACCGCTGATTCCTATCGCCGTATTCGTAATACGTTGCGTTTTTTGTTGGCCAACACCAATGACTTTGACCCTGCTAAAGATGCAGTTGCAGCAGATGATTTGATTGCACTTGATCGTTGGATAATTGCCCAGGCGCTTGAACTACAGAACGAGCTTCGTGGATTATTTGATACTTTTCAATTCCATACTGCCGTTCAAAAAATTCACCACTTTTGTTCCGAAACATTGGGCGGTATTTACCTCGATATCATTAAAGATAGACAATATACGACCCAAACCAATTCACTGCCACGGCGTTCTTGTCAGACTGCGGTCTATCTTGTAACCGAAGCAATGACTCGCTGGATCACACCGATCATGAGCTTTACCGCCGATGAGGTATGGGAAAACATGCCGGGCGAACGTGAAGAACTCGGTGCTTTTACAGCCGAATGGTTTGAAGGTCTGTCTGAATACTATCATCCGACAGTCAATTATGGCACTTGGGAAAAGCTTATTCTGGTTCGTGCTGAAGTCGCTAAAACATTGGAGACTTTACGCAAAGATGGCAAAATTGGCGCGGGGTTAGATGCCGAAGTCACCATCCTCGCTGATCAAACTTTATTCGATCAATTACAGACCGTGGAAGACGAACTTCGATTTATGCTGATCACCTCCAGTGCGACTTTATCCCTTTTAGATAATAGTCACGCAGCCAATAGCGTTTCGATTGGAGAGGAAGGCAATCAGCATCAAATTCTGATACAAGCGCAGACCAGTGAGCACGCAAAATGCGTCCGCTGCTGGCACCACAGACCCGAGGTAAGCTCGAACCCAGCTCACCCCGAATTGTGTGGACGCTGTATTGTGAATATCGAAGGTTCTGGAGAAGAGCGTCTATATGCCTAACTCTCCACTTAAATTTTTATGGATTAGCGCTCTGATCCTTGTGCTCGATCAGATCGCTAAGTATTGGGCTGTGACACAACTGCCCTTACATCAGGCGGTTAATGTCATGCCGTACTTCGATTGGTATTTAACCTATAATCGTGGTGCAGCATTTAGCTTTCTGGCAGATGCCGGCGGTTGGCAGCGCTGGTTTTTTACGATCACTACAATCGTGATTAGTAGCGTTATCTTCTTCTGGATAAAAAAACTCGAACCCAATGAGCAAATGACGGCTACCTCTTTAAGTTTGATCTTAGGTGGTGCGATTGGTAATTTGATCGACCGTATTTATTTGGGACACGTTGTTGATTACGTCCAGATTTGGTTGGGCAACTACCCTTGGCCAGCGTTTAATATTGCCGATGCCGCGATTAGCATCGGAGCCGTCATATTGATATTGACCAGCTTCACCGATTCAAAAAAATCGGTTGCCAATTAATCCAATCGTTTCGAACTAGCCCATCTCAATTGAACCTTCTAAACCAGCACTTCAAACTAACCTTGGAATAAATGAATCAAATAAACCCTAATAGCCTTGTAACGTTGTTTCATCGACTCGGGTTAACCGACGATAGCATTCTTGAAGATACCTTTGGCGACGAGCCACTGACCATGCGTTTAGGTCAGGGAGAAATGGCAGAAGGCCTGGAGCTATCACTGGTTGGGTTAAAACCAGGCGATGAGCAAACAATCGATATTGGTCCCGACCTTGCTTTTGGCTTTATTGATGAGACCCTGTTTCGGTCTTTACCTCGCGCTGACTTTGATGACAGCTTGACATTAGAGCAGGGCTTGATCATTGAGTTCTCGACTGATGACGGCAGTACCCTGCCTGGTACTATTCTTGAGTTTGACGATGTCGAAGTTCGCATAGACCTTAATCATCCACTCGCTGGCCAAACCGTCCGTTATCGCGTAGAAATTGTTGATGTCGATAATGATGATGACCCAACTAAACCAAACTCTACAACTAAGGTATTACACTAGTGGATGTATTGCTCGCTAATCCTCGTGGATTTTGCGCTGGCGTTGACCGCGCCATC
Organism: Urechidicola sp.; assembly: GCA_047638435.1. GTDB lineage: Bacteria > Pseudomonadota > Gammaproteobacteria. Next base: position 5,043 of record JBLILW010000061.1, on the reverse strand, counting down.
GACATAGTAGAACGTGCCATCAACTTATTTGGCGCACCCATTTACGTTCGTCATGAAGTCGTGCATAACCGCTATGTGGTGAATGATCTTAAACAAAAAGGCGCCATATTTGTCGAGGAACTTGACCAGGTACCCGACGATTGCACCGTTATTTTTAGTGCGCATGGTGTATCAAAGGCGGTTCAGAATGAAGCCAAAAGGCGCGGACTTCATGTCTTCGATGCGACCTGCCCTCTGGTCACCAAAGTACACATGGAAGTGACACGTTATAGTCGAAAAGGCATTGAAACCGTTTTAATTGGGCATAGAGGGCACCCCGAAGTAGAGGGCACTATGGGACAATACGATCGTTCGACTGGTGGTGATATTTATCTGGTCGAGTCTCCTGAAGATGTCAAAACATTGAAGGTTATCAATCCAGAATTACTCCGTTTCGTTACTCAAACGACTCTATCAAAAGATGATACGGCAGTCGTGATCGATACCCTACGACAAACCTTTCCACATATTCAGGGGCCACTCAAAGAGGATATTTGCTATGCGACTCAGAACCGCCAAGACGCGGTAAAACAGCTCGTTGAAACCTGCGATCTGATTTTGATCGTCGGGTCGAAAAATAGCTCCAACTCAAACCGCTTATGCGAAATAGCCAAGAATAAAAACCTGGAAAGCCACCTTATAGACAGCGCAGATGATATCCAGCTAGCCTGGCTAGAAAACAAAAAACATATCGGCTTAAGCGCAGGTGCTTCTGCACCAGAGCTTTTGGTCCAAAATGTTATCAGGTTTTTGAAAGAACAGGGCGCAACGTCTGTATCATCTTTAGGGTTTAGCGAAGACGTGGTTTTTTCATTGCCCAAAGCATTGCGTTAAACGGACCTGAGATCGCTCATTAAAACGACTTGATTGCGGCCATTAGCTTTTGCTTTATAGCAGGCGGTATCAGCAGCTTTTAACAGTTCGTCAATGTCACATTTATTGTTTGTGAAGCTTTCGATACCTATACTAATACCAATATTAAACACATTGCCATCCCAGCTAAAAGCCGAATCATTGATATCTTTTATAATGGACTGAGCAATTTTTAATGCTATCTGTTCAGGGCATGACTCCAATAAAAGAACAAATTCATCGCCTCCCACTCGAGCTGCCACATCCTGTTGACGCACATTCTTCCTGAGTATATCGGCAACTGACTTTAGCAATTCATCTCCAGCAAAATGTCCTGATGTATCATTCACTTTTTTGAATTGATCTAAGTCCAGGTAACATAGGCAATAGTCAACCACTTCCTCTCGAGGCGAGTTAACCGCAAGCGTTAAACAACGCTCAAGCTCCTGTCGATTAGAAAGGCCAGTCAAACTATCGTGGGTCACTTGATAAGCCAGTGTTTGATTCGCGATTCTCAATTCATGAGTCCTTTTCTCTACCAGAGAGTCCATAGTGTGAAGTTGATTTTTAACCTTTCTAGATAGCGCCCATTTTTCGGTAAAAGCATTCACCATTTGGACTATTTCAATATTGTCGAATGGTTTTTTCAGAATCAGGAAACGATCATTAATTCCCAGTCGCTTTGAAATGTCTGTCCAGTTATAGTCGGAATATGCCGTGCAAATTATAATTTGAATCTCATCATCAATTTTCCATATTTCTTCAATCGTTTTCAACCCATCCCAACCTGGTGGCATCCGCATGTCAATGATAGCCAATGAGTAAGGCATTGCTTCATCTAAGGCCTGCCGTACTTTTCTATAGCCTTCTAATCCCTGGTAAGCTGAGTCGATCTTATAATCGATGCCTTGGGCATGCTTGCTATCACCGAACAACTCACTATCGAGTTTGCTTAATGATGAAGCGGCTTCCAGTTGGTTGAATATTTTACGGATGTCATCATGAATCGCAGGCGTATCATCTATCAATAAGATACTTCGAGCATTTTCTAATGGTTCCACTTGCTGAAGTTCTTTATTTTTTTCTGATGATACCGTCATAATGCTGATTATCCCTTTTATCGACTTGGTCTAATGGTAAAATCAGGGTAAATGTTGCTCCCTGATTAATACCGGCGCTGTCACATTGCAATGTCCCATTCATATCTATTGCGGCTAGCGCACTATTATGAAGCCCAAAACCGTGACCGTCTGGTTTAGTCGTGAACCCATGACTGAAGATATTATTCATTTTTTTTTGATCAATGCCGACACCATTATCTGTGACTGAAATAAGGTATGACTTTTCATCTTTTCTTTGCAACACAATTTTCAAGCTTGGATCTTTCTGAGCGCCTAACATCGCCTGTTTTGCATTGCTGAGTAAATTTAACAGTATCTGTATAACCCTATGACGATCAATATCCACTGGTTCTAGCACCTGTAAGTTTTTTGTTATCTCAATTTTCAACCCTCGAATTTGCAGGTCGGACATTTCCACGGCGTCATCAATCAGTTCGACTAAATTCTCTAATTGAATGATACCCACTGGTTTTGCGAAACTCTGTTGAGAGCTGATGACTGATTTAATATGCACAATGCCAGTTCTTAATGACTCCAACTCAACCATCGATTCTGCATTTTGATTTGAAATTTGAGCGCCCAACTCTCGTAAATAGGGCAGGATTCGTTGTCCCTTCGGATCATTTTCCAGGAAGTCATCAAGGCCACCTAAATTTGATTCAAGCAACTTACTTATTTGAGGCAAGCGATCAACGTTCGAAGCATGAATTTTTTCCTCCAATAAATTGGCAGATACATTAACGCTATTCAACACATTACCTATATTATGCAGAATACCCGTTGCGATTTCAGCCATGCCAGCCTGCCGTGACACTTTGATTAATTCTGATTTGGTTGACTCTAACTGATGATTTTTCTCAATGAGTTCTGCAGTCGACTTAACCACTGCGTATGAGGTTGCAGCATGCTGTGCATACAAACTTGCTAATGCTGTGATTTGAGTTTTGTCAGTTCGATGCTTATTGGGTATCAAATCAAATAAGATAACAACAATATTTTTCTCAGTCGGTATCGATAACGGCATCGCATATACAACCTGAGAACTATCACCAATTAACCAGCGACGTAAAGTATCGGTTGGTTTTAGTCGCTCAGAAAAAGTCTCGTACCAGCGCGGCGTTTCGTCTTGCAGAATCTGTGCAATACAGTCGTCATTTAATAAGATGCTATCTCTTATCAAAGGCAATACTTTACCTCGCTCTACTCGAATAATCGTCTCTACTATGCCTTTCTCTGTTGTTACCAATATACAGGTTCGGCGGGCCGGTATGACCCACCGCGCGTTCAGGGCAACTTCCTGCCAAAAATCTATGACCGACTCTTTTTTCGAAAACCTCGCGATTGCTTCGTGCAAACTACCGACACTGAGAATATCGATATAAGAAGAATTATTATTCAAAAATAATACCGCTCGCTAGTCCGATGAGTCGGAATGAATACCGCTAATGTCAGCCCAGGTATTAATAAAATTAGTAAAGCCTGCTATCGCGAGTGCCTCGGCAATTTCTTCGTCAGATAATCCTAGTTCAGCTAGCTTTCCATAATCATCATCATTCACTTGAGCGGGCGTTCGAGCCGCTTTTAGCGCGAACTGGACAATGCTTCTATTCGGCTCTGACAGGCTGGTGGTGTCTGGATCGTTGGCGCAGGACTCGACAACCATCGCCTCGACACCCGTCGCTTCCAGCGCACCACGGTGCATTACAGAGCAATATTGGCAGTTATTTTGACGTGAAATACTCAAGGCAATCATTTGCTTAACCGAAGCCGGTAACAGACCTTCAACAATAATGGCTTTTGAGAACTGCCATACCACGTTGATAATATCCGGTCGTGATGCCATTGCAGTAAAAAAACTGATTGGCTTCCCTTCAACTCCAAAGCCATTCGCAACTATATCCTGATAAATTTGAGTTAACTCGGCATCACCAACTGCATCAACTGCTTCGAAACGACTCATGACCCTACCTGCATTAAACCATCGGTTGGAATATCATCTGAAATACCACTAGCGTCAGCCCAAGTGTTTAGAAATTTGGAAAACGCAACAATAACACCAATTTCTATCAATTCATCATCACTCACCCCGACATCACGAAGCTGATTCAAATCGTCATCCGTTATCAAATTAGGATCTTTAGCTGACCTAGCGGCAAACTGAGTTATATGGCGATGTAACTCTGGTATTTCGGCACTCATTGGGTCATTTAGGCAGTCCTTCATAACGGCTTCATCAATACCCATCGACTTTAAGGCATCTTGATGACTAAAAGCACAGTACTTACAGTCAGCCTGAGTCGATATGACCATCATAATAAGCTGCTTAACTGATGGTGGTAATTGTCCCTCAGTCATTAAATTTTTCATCATGCCCCAAGTTGCTTTTGCCAGATCAGGGCGCACCGACATTGATGTAATCAACTTTACGGGCTGTTCTTTATTCAGAACCCTACAAATATCTGCATAGGTCTCAGACAGCTCACTTGGTTCGGGTGTTTCAGGGAGTCGGGTCATAATAATATGCTCGTCCAGAAATTAACGGTTCAACCCTGTATAGCATTCACGCCTTATTTTGCAAGAAAAAACACCGCGTTCTTATATCCTCATAGAACCCCAGCTTAAACTCAACACCTGTATAATTGTTAACCCAACCTATATCACCATCCCTTACCTTTACCATCTGATGAACCACTGCAACTCCATACCGGCACCTACCGTATCCAGTGTTAATTCATTGCCAATAAGGTATAGCAATTGGAAGATTCAAACACTTTCCACGTTTGAACTTTACAATACTAGAGCCTGACACGCACCAGACATTGGGCCTAGTTTCAAACCACTCTTTTCTCAATAATAAAAAGGAAAGCTAAGAGCCTGTCAGACTTAGGATTAATCTACTCGACAATCGCTCCTCGATAACGGCCCTTACGTTATTCTAATTAGTTGCATCCCTGTAACGATGCATTGTTCTACCTTCGGGGCGCCGAACCGCTACATCCATGCAGTTGTGCTGAAACGCCATTTTGGCCAG
>JBLILW010000060.1:0-11486 GCA_047638435.1 Urechidicola sp. | reverse complement strand
GCTCTAGCGTGAACGCCTGACCGGAAATGGTAAACATTACTTCTTCTAAAGACATACGAACCTTCTGTGCCAGGAATGAGTTATAAACAATTTCACTACTCTTCAGGCAGGTCAATTAGTTTTATGAAGAAGCCCATTTTAGTCTTTCTGGGCAAGGACATAATGATGCCTATTTTATTATTTTCACGGTCCATAGATATCTCCAATGGCTTGTCAAAAATAAACTGTTGGCCCTTAGCTGAAAAAACTGATATTCGGTCAACCTGGTCGACTTCAAGGTCGAGAGGAATACTAACCTCAATCAATTCAAATTCATCATTCCCAGCTGTTTTGACAGAAATGACCTCGGCACCTAATACATCGCCGCGATATCCAATCGTATTTTTTAACAACCCCGTCTCAAACACTACAGTGCCGGGTGGCAAAGGTTTATTTGAATCGAAGTTGACTGCTTCCTGTGCCATGCTAGTCTTAATGACTCCCTGCACTAACAGGCAAGCAATAACAACTGATTGAATTTTAAATTTTATCATTCCTAAATTCCTGCCTGTATTAGGCGCCTGATAACGATTATAAGCTTCCAATTTACTCTATTCTCATAAATATGATTAGACCAGTGCTGGCTCATCTCCATCCCGATCGTTTTCGCTTGGAGAGAATTTTTCATGGTGGGCATCGATGTGTCCCGAAACCAGATCGAGAGATTCATAGGAGGCAATATTGAAGATTGCTTCTCCTTCAAACACTAATGGCAAATTAGTTTTACCAATGATGATCCCATCTACCGGGCTTGAAATTGAACCACTGTTTTCTCCAAGAGGGTCGTTTACAAAAGCAAGTGTATCGCCTTTGGCAACCTTTTCACCGATAGCTACCAGGGCTCTAAGTATTCCGCTTTGTGGCGCGCGTACCCAACGGCTGGTATTGGCGATCATGGTGGCTGAAAACCGAGGTTCTTTCCTGTTGAGTCGCATGCCAAGTGCGCTCATAACGTTGAGCACACCCCTGACACCAGCACGGATCGAGACTTCGTCAAATCTGAGGGCTTCTCCCGCTTCGTAAACCAGAATCGGGATTCCCAGGTCGTAGGCGGTTGATCTGAACGACCCTTCAAGCAGATTGGAATCGAGAATGACAGGCACGCCAAAGGCCCGAGCCAATGCTTCAATTTCCGGCTCACCACTTATTTTAGCTCGAATTTGTGGCAAGTTTTGCCGATCCACTGCTGCGCTATGCAAATCTACAATATGAGTGCAATGTGTGACAATCTGAGACATGACGACATTGGCCAGTCGTGAGGCCATCGATCCTTTCTCGGACCCTGGAAAAGACCGATTTAGATCACGTCGATCAGGTAAGTAGCGAGACTTCGAAACAAACCCGTAAACATTAACCACGGGGATGGCAATTAATGTACCCCTAATTCGATCGATTGACTTATGCATCAATAAGCGACGAATGACTTCAACGCCCGTCAGCTCATCGCCATGAATGGCAGCGGTTACCAATAATACCGGGCCAGGCTTGCGCCCGTGCACCACATGTATTGGCATATTGACGCTGCTATGCGTATAAAAACTTGGCAGCGGAATATCGATTGATTGCCGACTGCCAGGTTTGATACTGACGCCAGCGATCTCAATGGGTGCGCGCATTTTAACCAGTGCCTCGTGTTTTGGTTTTGACAGGAATTAGTTTTTCCAGATTGGTGATGATCATACCCGCGATATCCTTGCCGGTGGCACCCTCAATACCTTCCAGACCGGGGCTCGAGTTGACTTCCATTACCACCGGGCCGTGGTTGGAGCGCAGCAGATCGACACCGGCCACGTTCAGGCCCATGATGCCCGCTGCTCTGACTGCGGTGGAACGTTCTTCCGGCGTAATTTTAACCAGGCTGGAAGAACCACCGCGATGCAGGTTGGAACGAAACTCACCCTCTGCACCCTGGCGCTTCATCGCCGCCACTACCTTTCCATCGATGACAAAGCAGCGGATATCTGAACCGCCGGCTTCAGGAATAAATTCCTGAATCAATATATCAGCCTTGACACCCATGAAACCCTCGATGACGCTTTCAGCCGCCTTTTGCGTCTCTGCCAGTACCACACCGATACCCTGAGTACCCTGCAGTAACTTAATCACCACAGGCGCACCACCGACCATCTTGATTGCGTCTTTGATATCATCGGGTTTGCTAGCGTAACCTGTTAACGGCATACCGATGCCCTTGCGAGATAACAATTGCAGTGACCGCAATTTGTCTCGTGAACGCATAATCGCAACGGATTCATTGATCGATACCACACCCATCATTTCGAACTGACGCAGCACTGCGGTACCATAAGCAGTCACCGATGCACCGATGCGAGGAATCACCGCGTCAACACCTTCCACCGTAGCACCTTTGTAATGAATAGAAGGCTTACGAGAGTTAACGTTCATGTAGGCGCGCAGTACGTCGATGACGACAACTTCATGCCCTCTGGCCTCTACTGCTTCGATAATACGTCGCGACGAATACAGTTTCTGATTTCGAGATAGTAGTGCTATTTTCATAGTCTTTTCGACTCCTGGTCAGATGGGTATAGCGAATAGAGGGATAGAATTCAGATCAGAAACAGCTTTAGCCTCCAATGGGTGATTGTTCCCTGAGATACTGCAGCACCATGCTAAAAATGATAATGCGGCGAATAGCTAAATAGACTTAGGCTGGTTCTGAAAAGTCACATGTATTTAATCAAAGTGGAAATAATCACATTATTAACTAGCTATCGGCTTTATTGAGTCGTTCAACATCGGAAATCTGCGTTACCAGATCGCAGATCAATGGTAGTTAAAAACGGAAAGCGGTCTCACGCAGGGGGCTGATATTTTATACACAATAGAAAGCTAAAATAAGCAGGTTTGAAGTTCTAGTCTGCAATAGCATCTGTCGGTAGCCGATACTCAATTATTTTTTTAAAGGTCAGTTATGTGCTGTAACTTGCCTATGTACTCCCGGTCCAGGCTGCCACTGGAGTCTCCCCAGCGCTCTAATACGTTAACACCAACTTAAACATCGATGAGTAGTAAGTAGGTTATTTAATCAAGTTCCTGGATCATTTTTAGTAGTAAAATTAATAATAAGCCGACTTAGAATAAGGCGCTCGAAAAACCTATTCAATCGTCAATAGGCCTGTTGTTTTAGTGGTTTTTCTATCAGACCTGTACCACGAAAAAATCACATTGTTAGCGGCTGGGCCGTGATTTGCCATAGGCGAACACAGCAGCGTTAATCCTGCTGGATTCGATAAATCGAACCCCTATGTAGGAGCATGAGTCACCGCCCCCAATTCCATCATAAAAAAGTCCCGCACGAGGCGAGACTTTCAGGTACTTCAGCTAAACCAGATATGTCTGGCGTCACCAGATGCTGCAAGCATAAATTACATCATACCACCCATATTAGGACCAGCTTCCTTCGGAGCATCGGCAATCATGCATTCAGTCGTGATCAACAGGCCAGCGACCGAGGCTGCATTTTGAAGTGCAGAACGAGTTACCTTAGTTGGATCAAGAATACCCATCGCAATCATGTCGCCGTATTCACCAGTTGCAGCGTTGTAGCCGTGATTGCCTTTAGAGCTTTTCACTTTATTTACAACAACTGAAGCTTCGTCACCAGCGTTAGATACGATTTGACGCATTGGCTCTTCCATTGAACGACGTGCGATGTCAACACCAACTGTCTGATCATCGTTGTCGCCTTTAAGATCAGCGATTGCAGCGCAGGCACGGATCAGAGCAACACCACCACCAGCAACTACGCCTTCTTCAACTGCAGCGCGAGTTGAATGCAGCGCGTCTTCTACGCGGGCTTTCTTTTCTTTCATTTCGATTTCAGTCGCAGCACCAACTTTGATCACTGCAACACCGCCGGCGATTTTAGCCAGACGCTCTTGCATTTTCTCTGTGTCGTAGTCTGAAGTCGATTCAGCCATTTGCGCCTTGATTTGCGTAATACGACCCTGAATGTCTTCTGTTGAACCAGCACCGTCAATAATAGTAGTGTTTTCTTTGCTGATAGACACTTTCTTGGCAGAACCAAGATCTTCCAGAGTAGTTTTCTCGAGACTCAAACCAACTTCTTCGGAGATAACCTGACCACCAGTCAAGATTGCGATATCCTGCAGCATGGCTTTACGACGGTCGCCGAAACCAGGTGCTTTAACGGCACAAATCTTAACAATGCCACGAATCGTATTAACCACCAGTGTCGCCAGTGCTTCGCCTTCGATGTCTTCTGCGATGATCAGCAGCGGACGGCTCGCCTTGGCAACTGCTTCGAGGACCGGCAGCAGTTCACGGATGTTTGAGATTTTCTTGTCGAACAGCAGAATTAATGGCTCTTCGAGTTCGGCTGTCATAGTTGACTGGTCATTGACGAAGTATGGTGACAGGTAACCGCGGTCAAACTGCATCCCTTCTACAACGTCTAGTTCATTGTCGAAAGACGAACCTTCTTCAACGGTGATAACGCCTTCTTTACCGACTTTTTCCATTGCTTCTGCGATGATATTACCAACGCTCTCATCTGAATTAGCTGAGATAGTGCCAACTTGGGCGATAGCTTTGGCATCTGCACATGGTGTAGAGATAGATTTAAGGTGCTCAACTGCGCCACTCACTGCCTTGTCGATACCACGTTTCAGATCCATCGGGTTCATGCCTGCAGCAACGGCTTTCATACCTTCACGGACGATGGCCTGGGCCAGAACTGTTGCAGTTGTGGTGCCGTCACCGGCGATATCAGAAGTCTGAGAAGCAACTTCTTTAACCATCTGCGCACCCATGTTTTCGAACTTGTCTTCAAGCTCGATTTCTTTCGCGACAGAAACACCATCTTTAGTGACAGTCGGTGCGCCGAAGCTCTTGTCGAGAACAACATTACGACCTTTAGGACCTAGTGTAACTTTTACTGCGTTAGCTAGAATGTTAACGCCGTTGACCATACGCGAACGTGCGTCATCGCCAAATTTTACTTCTTTTGCACTCATTGTGATTAACCTTTAAGTCAGAATTTATTCAACAACCGCGATGATGTCATCTTCGCGCATGATTAACAGTTCTTCACCGTCAACCTTCAGTTCAGTACCCGAGTATTTGCCAAAGTAAACGGTGTCGCCAATTTTGACGTCAAGCACTCTAACATCACCTGAATCGGTAATTTTTCCACTACCAACGGCGAGGATTTCGCCAGTACTTGGCTTTTCGGTGGCTGAATCGGGAATCACGATACCACCAGCAGTAGTACGCTCTTCTTCTTTGCGCCTAACGATTACTCGATCATGCAAGGGACGAATATTCATTGTTATTATTCTCTAAAATATTATCGTTTAAGTACCTGCCACCCATCTGGGCACCAGGGTAGAATTAGCACTCGCACCAAGCGAGTGCCAATTGTAATCAGAGACATTGGGCCGAAAAAATGAGAAGCAAGCGAATAATAATGAAATAGAAGTAATTATCCTTTTGCAGCCACTCTGATCAGCTTAAAGACCATTGCAATTACGAGCGAAGAATGGTTATCTTTTTGTTAATGCTCAATACGCAATTGGCTGAACTGATGGCAGGTTACGCATCCAAGTTATGAGTGACAAACACCAACGTAATCCCGATCAGTAGCCTGCAATAGCACAGCAAAATGCTCCAGTGCCCGGTACAAACGCATTTTGGTAGCACTCAGTTTTAGGCGGAGATGGATTGCCATTTCTTTCATCGGCAGGTCGCTATAAAACCGCAGCTTCAAAATTTCACGTTCGTTTGTTGGCAAACGTTGCAAGACCTGATTGACCAAATCATCGTTTGCGCCGGACTGCCTCGTTCTAGACCTCGATTTTTCATGAATCTCAATCAGGTCTCGCAGGTGATCATTCAGTAAATGCTTGCTTCGTTTTCGCACAAGGTCATGACACTGGCGGTCAGCGATGGCAAAAAGCCAGGTCTTGAAACTAGAATCCTGGCGGAAATTACGAACTGCACGAAATGCACGCAGTTCAGCTTCCTGTGCGGCATCCTCGGCATCTGCTCTGTTTCGAAGATAACAATTACAGCGAGTAACCAGTGAATTGTGGTGTCGATTAATGAGTATCGAAAACAGGGACTTCCAGTGGCTATTCTGAGATTTGATCGACTTCATTATCTCTTCATCACTGCGACTCGAATGTTCTAATTGCATTTGAATTAATCGTATATAAGAAATTCGAAGCACTATAGGATGTCACCATGAACAAATATAACTATCAATTTTTATCGTTTTGACAAATAATATTTGTCATGGATATCGAATTATTGAGAACTTTTCTGGAAGTCAGCCGTACTCGTCACTTTGGGCAGGCGGCAGATTCAATGTTTTTAACTCAGGCTGCGGTTAGTGCTCGCATAAAGGCACTGGAAAACCTGCTCGGTGTGAGTCTGTTTATCAGAAAAAAACGGGATATACAGTTAACCCCTGAAGGGAACAGGCTTATAAGTAGAGCAGATCGATTAATTTCTGAATGGCGGAAAATTCGCCAGGAAATAAGTGCCGGTGGTGCAACCCAACAACTATCGATCGGTGGCAGCTTGCGCTTATGGGATATCATTCTGCAGCAGTGGCTAATCGATATGCGACTGGCACAGCCCGAACTCGCTCTCATTCTGGAGTCGCATACGACGGAGCTTTTAACCCGCAAACTACTAGATGGCGTGCTCGATCTGGCGTTCATGTTGGAACCACCGCAACTGGAAGTATTGCAGACCAAAGTAGTCGGCAAACTTGTGTTGCGATTGGTAAGCAGTCAAGCTGATGGGGACTGGCAACAGGCTGTTGGAGACGGTTATCTAATGGTCGATTGGGGCTTAACACATGCGTTGCAACATCGTCGTTTATTTCCGGATGCACCCGAACCACAAACCCGACTGGCTAATGGCCTCCTTAGCCTGCACTATTTGCTGTCGTTGGGTGGCGCGGCTTATCTGCCAGAAATAATTGTACAGCCACATATCGAAAGCAAAAGGCTGTATTGGGTTAATGATGCACCGGTATTCGAACATGTTGTTCATGCCGTATTTCCGGTGCGTAGCGGTCGGAAAGAGTTAATTGACACCATACTGGGTTATTTTCCTTTATAGTCCCAGGCTGACACTTCGCCTGTCATTTAGATATTTCATCTGGTATAGATTCTGTTTGCAAACGAAAAATTCGCACCCGACCTACGTGCCTATCGGTTAGATTGACAACTTCAAGACGATAGCCATCCTCTACTATTTCATCACCCACTTCGGCCATTCTGGACAGGCGGCGCATGAATAGGCCACTCACCGTATAGACGTCCAGTTCATCACTAACCACAAGGCCTGTGGCTCGTTCCATATCCGATAACGAGACTAGTCCATCGACTTCCCAGTTTTTTTCATCGATACAAGTAATGCCTAGTTTTGAGTCCTCTCCATCGGTTTCATCTTCAATCTCGCCGACAATTTCTTCCAGCAAATCTTCCAGCGTGATGATACCGATAAAGCTGCCGTATTCGTCAACCACACAGGCCATATGGGCACGCCTAATTTGCATCAAATCGAAGAGTCTGGCGATACGTTGTGATTCCGGCACCACCATTGCATCTCGTTTATATTGTTCGAGGTTCGTCCAGGGTTCTGCTTCACCATTTAAAACGGCTCGGTGAATATCCTTGGCGAGCACTATTCCGATTAATGCATCGTTGTTATTGCTATCGATGAGAGGAAAGCGCGAATGTACTGTTTTGCGTATTACCTCCAGATTTTCCTCAGCCGATTGCGATATATCGAGAACGCTGGCTGAACTGACCGGAATCATGATGCGCCCAACGTGTCGTTGATCAAATGTAAATAAATTGTGCAACATGTTCGCCTGCGATTCATGTATTTCGCCTTGCTCTTTTGATGTGGTAACCAACCCCTTAATTTCTTCGCCACTCAATACTTCTACATGACTCACCTCGGCAATTTTAAATAAAGCCAGGATGGCATTTGTGGCCAGACTGAGAAGTCGAGTAAGTGGCCAGGCCATTAGATACGAAAAATGTAATGGATAGGCGACCCAGAGCGAAACCGGTTCGGCTTTTCGAATCGCCAGTGTTTTGGGAACCTGTTCGCCTATGACAATATGTAAGGCTGAAAATAATAAGAAACCGACGATGAACGCGGTGGTATGAATCATCGAATCAGGCAATCCCATGCGTGTAAACATTGGTTCTAATATAGCTGCCACAGCTGGTTCACCGACCCATCCCAGCCCCAACGACGCCATGGTTATACCTAGCTGGCAGGCAGCCAGATATGACTCCAGGTCGGCCTGAATTCTAACTGTTAACTTCGCAGCCGAACTGCCTTCATTTGCAAGCGTTTCTATACGAAAACCTCGTGCCTTAACCAGTGCGAATTCGGCCGCGACATAAAAGCCGTTTACGGCGAGTAACAATACAATCACGGTGATATTTGAAACATTATCCATTTGGAACTGACCTTTCATTAATTCTGAATATAGGTCTAGTGACGTCGGTTAGTCGAAAGAAGTCACACAAAAATATAAATGTGACCAAATTAGTTTGGAACCAGTCTTAACCAGTGTCCAGGGAATAAAAAAGACCTGAACTGTTTTAGGCCTGATGAGCTAAATTAACCTGGGATGTAAAATACGGCTATGGGTATAAGTATGGATAAAAATCAAATATCTGACTGGCAAATGTCATTAGCCAGTACTTACGATGAATTCATTTCGCAGTTCATCGCATTCGCGCCACTATTAGCAGGGGCTTTAGCGTTACTGATTGTGGGATGGATGATCGCTTACATTTTGCGACTGGCAACCAGAAAACTAATACATGGCTTCGATACCATTTTCAATGCTTCCACCAAAACTCCCAACGCCGAACAACAAAAAATGAAGCGGTCATATGCTGTGATCATCAGTAACTTGGCATTCTGGATTGTGATGGTTTTTTTTATTACCGCCGCCGCGAATCTACTGGGCTGGAAAATGGTTTCCAACGGGTTGGCCAGCTTGATTAATTACTTACCCAACCTTGTTTCTGGCTTATTGATAATACTGGCGGGAATATTATTAGGTAACCTTGCAAAATCTACCCTTATGAATGCCACGAATTCGGTCGGCATTAACCAGATAGGTTTGCTTGCGCGAGTGATCCAGCTGGTCATTCTATTTACCTCTCTGGTTATTGGTATTGAGCAAATCGGTATCAACGTAGGTTTTTTGACTAACGCTCTAGTCGTGAGCATTGGGATGTTATTTGCTGGTGGTGCGCTGGCGTTTGGTCTGGGTGCGAAAGACCTGATCGCGAATATTATCGGTGCGCAAAACATTCGAAAACATTGTCGTATCGGAGAATTTATGCAAATTGGAGCAGCAGAAGGATTTTTAATCGATGTCACAAAAACATCTATTGTGCTTGATACCGAAAAGGGCAGATCGGTAGTACCTGCCAAACTGTTTCAGGAACACATTAGTAGCTTCTACTCGGAGTCAGAACCCTCGGTGGATCCTCGGTCTGACTCAGCTGAAGCTAGCGTCAAATGATGCACACCGGAAAGATCGACCTGGCATTGGCATTTTTACAATCCCATGCCGATCAAGCAGCCGCCATTCTGGAGCAACAACCTATGGATCAGGTGGCTGAATTCCTAACCCATGTGCCACTGACTCAAGCCTCGGAAGTGATGCGTAAAATGCTACCGCAATACGCCGCGAGGCTTTGTAAATCGTTGCTAAAATCAACTTCAGCAGGGTTATTGGCTGGCATGGATTTTAGTTCTATCGTCGCGATTATTCGACACTCGGAAGTAGATTCTAAAAAGCAACTATTAGGACTGCTACCCGACAAGACTAAAATTGCCTGCCGATTATTGCTCAATTATCCAGAAGACGCTGCTGGTGCCTGGATGTTGACTAACATCACCACACTACCCGACAGCTGCACTGTAGAAGAAGCGCTCGCTCGACTGGTCGTCGATAGGGAAGCGACCGCTTTAGATAAAATCTATGTCGTCAACCGAGCAAGATTAATCAAAGGGTCAGTAACAAGCATCGATCTACTGCGAGCAACACCAAACTCACTTATCAATAGGGTCATGGTTAAAAATCCTGAAGCCATCTCAGCGCGTACCTCGTTAATCTCTACGGCCAACCATCAAATTTGGAACCTTCAGGACATCATTCCGCTAGTCAACAGAAACCAGCAACTGGTCGGTGTTTTAAAGCATGCTGATATGCGTAAAGGATTGAACCAAATTGAGACCTATATAACGCCGTCTGATAGCTCAAACCCGATGAATGGGATTTTCGAGGTATATGGCCATAGTTTGATTGCCTTAATAAACGCGGTGGCTGAAGGGACTCACTCGGATCAACCGCGGAGGCAATAGTTATGGTAGAAGGTATTATAATCCCAGCCCAGCCACTAGAAGCACTAAACCATGCTTTCCTGCTAAATTTCCCACGAGATGCTGCTCGAAAAATTGAAACTATGGCTTCATTAGAGGCTGCGAATCTTCTTAATAACCTGCCTGTCTATGTATTACTGCCAGTTTGGAGCTATCTCTCGCCCGGTGTAGCCGACAAAGTTTTATTGCAACTACCCGATAAGATTGCCGTTGAACTGTTGACCTTAATGGAAGCTGGTCTTAGTGCCACATTACTCAGCCGGTTATCAAAGCAACATCAGGAACATTTTTTCTCACTATTAGATGAAGGAGTTGAGGCAGAATTAAGAGAATTACTTGAATACCCCTCGGATAGTGCTGGTCGACTGATGGATACCGATATCATCGCATTCAATGAAAACCAGACCGTGGATCAAGCTATCTCTCAGTTGAGGCGTCAAAAGAAAGTAGAGCTGCATCATTTATTTTTGTTAAACGACGACATGTTACTCAGCGGACAGGTTGAGATTCAAAAGATTGCTCTAGCGGATGGAAGCAAAATACTGTCTACACTGGCTTCACCACTACAGGCAGTTATCTCTGTGCTAGACCCAAAAAGTGAAATCACGGATCAACTGGAGAAACTAAAAATTGATACATTGCCCGTAATTGACGGTAATAATCACTTCGTCGGCGTACTCCATGGTAAGAACCTTTTAGGCGTCATCAAAGAATCCATAGCCGCCGACATGCTAACCATGGTCGGCGTCAGTAAGGATGAAAGAGCGCTTTCTAGCAGCTGGTTTGCGGTTAAAAAACGCTTGCCCTGGTTACAAATTAACCTCTTAACCGCATTTTTGGCCGCCGCTGTGGTTGGACTTTTTGAAGCCACAATTGCACAATACACGGCACTTGCAATACTACTACCCATTGCCGCCGGGCAATCAGGCAACACCGGTGCTCAAGCACTCGCAGTCACCATGCGTGGCCTTACACTGCGAGAAATAACAGTACGGCACTGGCCCAGGGTAATGATGAAGGAAGCT
>JBLILW010000059.1:0-11731 GCA_047638435.1 Urechidicola sp. | reverse complement strand
TTGACCCAAACCTGGCTAAAAAAGTCAGGCCTGATGTCATTGTTGCGACTGGTCGCTCCGATTTCCCGAATCAGGTGAATAACGTTTTGTGCTTTCCGTTTCTTTTTCGTGGTGCGTTAGATGTGGGGGCTACAGAAATTAATGAAGCGATGAAGGTAGCTTGCGTAGAAGCATTATCGAGACTGGCTCGGGCCGGAACCAGTGATGTAGTCTCGAATGCCTACCATGGTGAATCCTTGACGTTTGGGCCAGAATACCTAATTCCTAAACCGTTTGATCAACGCCTCATTTTAGAGTTGGCTCCGGCTGTTGCTCAGGCCGCAATGGATTCCGGTGTAGCGACGCAACCTATTGAAGATATGGACGCCTATCGGCTCAAGCTAACGTCATTTGTATTCAGATCGGGCATGTTCATGAAGCCTGTTTTTGACAAAGCTCGTGAAAAGCTTCGAAAAGTTGTGTTTGCGGAAGGTGAAAACTCGACTGTTTTGCAGGCTGTTGAAAATATTGTTTTAGAAAAACTATGTTACCCGATTGTATTGGCACGACTAGACGTCGTGAATCGGTTGATAGCCGAATACGGTTTGCAAATGCGCCCCGGTGTCGACTTTGAAGTAATTGATTATGACGATGACGAAACCTGGTGGTCTTTGTATCATTCTATTGCAGAGCGGTCGGGACAATCACTAACAGAAGCCCGCGATATGGTCCGTACCAGTACTACCATTCAAGCCGCACTGATGTTAAAAATGGGATTAGCCGACACCATGATTTGTGGAACGATAGGTCGTTTTCATCGACATCTAAAGCGAGTTTTGAGTGTTACCCAGCAAGGTACGGGCATTAATGAAGTCTCTTCCTTAAGTGGTTTGATCCTAAGCCGTAACACGGTATTCATGTGCGATACCCAAGTTACGCCAAACCCAACGGCTGAGGCCATTGCTAAGATGACGATTAAAGCGTCAGAAGAAGTCA
Organism: Urechidicola sp.; assembly: GCA_047638435.1. Classification (GTDB taxonomy): domain Bacteria; phylum Pseudomonadota; class Gammaproteobacteria. The sequence goes on along the minus strand of JBLILW010000059.1, from coordinate 10,756 downwards.
AACGATTTGGGTTAAAACCCAAAGTTGCTTTATTGTCTCATTCTAACTTTGGTAGCCGTGATTCCGAATCTTCACAAAAAATGCGTCAGGCACTCAAGTTGATCCATGCACTTGATCCAGAATTGATGGTGGAAGGTGAAATGCATGCAGACGCCGCCATGTCATCCAAAATCAGAGATAAGATTTTTCCCAATTCGAACCTTAAAGGTGCCGCCAATTTACTAGTCATGCCAAATTTAGATGCCGCCAATATCACTAGTAATATGCTTAAAGTATTGGGTGGTGGCGTGACACTTGGCCCTATATTACTGGGTTGTGATATTGCGGCGCATATCGCGACACCTTCAACCACGGTTCGAGGTTTAGTGAATTTAACCGCCATTGCGGCCGCACGCTGCGAAAGCACTTAATTCGAAGTAGTTAAAATAAATTAACCCATAGGCTGAAAAGAAGGATATGCACTTTGTTATCTTATTGTTAGGCGTTCTTGCGCTTTTTCTGTATCTCACTTTATCGGTGGCGAAAAATCCAGAAAAGCGACAGTTCTTTTATTTGTATTTGTTGATTGATATTTGGCTAGGATGCGTTTTTACTTATCTACTGGTCACTGCGCTTTTGGATTAAAGTGGTTCGCCACCCATTCATTGCGAACTACGAATTGTGAATTGAGAAGCGCCAGAAACCTCACTGTACGAAATATGCAGGCAGACTTTCGAGTTTGCTTGCTAATTACTATACTAACCCACCTTACTAACTCAACTTATTAATCAACTTATTAATCAACTAGATTAATAAATTCGATCTCTATTTCAGGTTGATCCATTCTTTATAGTAAAGAGCTGTTGTGCCTCTTAAAGCTACTTTTTTGCATGATAGTCGCAAAAATACGGCAGCATGTCGGTATGGCGATAGTCAGCATGCTTTTTGGAAACGTATACTCCACTCATAAGAAATATAAATGTATTTATAAGCAGCGCTGCTAAGTCGGTATATTTATATCGATAGTAGTTTTATAAATAAAGCCTGATTGAACATAAACCTTCAGGCACTAATCCAATCTCGATTTATTTTTAAAAAGGTACTGACTAGAATGAGCCATACATCATACCCACCGGCGCGGCAGCGTCTACAACGAAGTGAACTGGCCGTGCCAGGATCTAACCCAAGCATGTTTGACAAAGCAGCCAATAGCGACGTCGACTATGTATTTCTGGATCTAGAGGATGCTGTTGCGCCGGGCGATAAAGTACAGGCTCGCAAAAATATCATCGAAGCCCTGCACGACATCGATTGGCGCGGAAAAGGTAAGACCATTTCCATTCGGATCAATAGCCTTGATACGCATTATATGTACCGCGATGTTGTTGACTTGGTGGAGCAGGCTGGAGACAAAATTGATACTTTGTTGATTCCGAAAGTAGGTGTTGCAGCTGACATCTATATGGTCGATGCCATGTTGACACAAATCGAAACTGCCAAAGGTTTGACAAATAAAATTGGTATCGAAGCTCTAATTGAAATCACCCTTGGCATGGTCAATGTGCATGAAATTGCCCGTGCTAGCACACGTATGGAAGCATTACATTTTGGTGTTGCCGATTACGCCGCAAGTTGTCGTGCCCGTACCACTAACATCGGTGGTTTGAACCCAGGTTACCTTGGTGACCAATGGCATCATGGCCTTTCGCAAATGCTAGTCGCCTGTCGTGCGTACGGCCTTCGCCCTATCGACGGTCCATTTGGTGACTTCAGTGATCCTGAGGGTTATATCGATGCAGCACGTCGTGCGGCTGCGCTTGGTTATGAGGGCAAGTGGGCAATTCACCCCTCACAAATCGAGTTGGCTAATGACGTTTTCTCTCCACCAACAAAAGAAGTCGAGCACGCCAATGCGGTATTGGTTGCGCTTCAAGAAGCCGCCGCTCAAGGAAAAGGTGCTGCGCAACTTAATGGTCGTATGATCGATGCCGCTTCGGCTAAGATGGCTGAAAACGTCGTTAACACTGACGCAGCTATTCAAGCCAAAAAATAAGCCCAAGTATAAGTCCAAAAATAAGCTAAAGAATAGCTAAAAAAAGAGAGAGCAGACAATGGATATACACGAGTATCAAGCTAAAGCCTTATTGGCTGAATACGGTATGCCAATCGCCCGAGGCGGGCTGGCTTACAGCCCTGAACAAGCGGTTTATCGTGCCAAAGAAATCGGTGGTGATGTTTGGGTTGTAAAAGCTCAGATTCATTCTGGTGCCCGTGGTAAAGCAGGCGGCGTTAAAGTCTGTACCAGTGAAGACGAAGTATTAGCAGCCGCTAACGATATGCTCGGAAAACGCATGGTAACCAACCAAACTGGTCCACAAGGTAAGTTGGTTTATCGTCTTTACGTTGAAGCAGGCACGGCAATCGAACGCGAAATCTACCTTGCATTTGTGTTGGATCGTGCAACTGAACGTGTCATCTGTGTTGCATCGGCGGCAGGTGGTATAGACATTGAAGATACAGATCCAGACAAAATTATTCGCATTCCAGTAGAGCCAGCTATAGGGATGCAGGACTTCCAGGCCAGACAAGTTGCATTTGCGTTAGAACTGGGCGCAGGCCAAATCAGCGAAGCGGTAAAAGCAATTAAAGCTGCTTATCGTGCATTTCGTGATCTGGATGCCACTATGGTTGAAATAAATCCGCTCGTTGTCACCAAAGCAGGTCGTATTGTTGCACTAGACGCGAAAATGGGTTTTGACGATAACGCCCTGTTCAAGCATACCAATGTCTCTGAATTACGCGACAAGTCACAGGAAGATGCTCGTGAAATGAACGCAGCTGATCGTGGCCTAAGTTATGTCGGACTTGATGGAAATATTGGTTGTATTATCAATGGAGCCGGTCTTGCGATGGCAACAATGGACATGATCAAGCATGTTGGTGGCGAGCCAGCTAACTTCCTCGACATTGGCGGTGGTGCTTCGCCTGAACGGGTTGCTAAGGCATTCAATTTAGTGCTTTCAGACAAAAGCGTCGATGCCATTCTAGTCAATATTTTCGCGGGTATTAATCGTTGTGACTGGGTAGCCGAAGGTGTTATTCAAGCGATGACTAAACTCGATGTAAAGGTCCCTGTCATCGTTCGATTGTCAGGCACCAACGTCGAAAAGGGTCGACAGATTCTTGACGGTAGTGACGTCAATTTAATCACTGCCGAAACCCTGGCCGAAGCTGCTGAGAAATCAGTTGCGGCTGCAAAATCAGTTGCTGCCTAAAAAGCTTAGCGCACCGTGAAGAACTAGTAAGAGGAACTAACAATGAGTATCTTTTTAGATGAAAAAACGCCGGTCATTATTCAAGGCTATACTGGAAAAATCGGAACGTTCCACGCCCAAGAAATGATCGATTACGGCACCAACGTCGTTGGTGGAGTAACACCAGGAAAGGGTGGCCAAACGCATCTTGGTTTGCCGGTATTTAATACCGTAAAAGAGGCCGTCGAAGCCACTGGTGCACAAGCCAGTGCAGTATTTGTACCACCACCATTTGCCGCAGATGCCATTATGGAAGCCGCTGAGGCAGGTATCCAATTCTGTGTCTGTGTGACTGACGGCATTCCGACTCAGGACATGATGCGAGTTAAACGTTACATGCGTAGTTTCATGAAAGGCGAACGTATGTGCCTGACTGGACCAAACTGTGCTGGTACTATCAGCCCAGGTAAAGCAATGATGGGCATTATGCCAGGTCATATCTATATGCAAGGCAATGTTGGCCTGATCGGTCGTTCAGGCACGCTAGGTTATGAAGCTGCGTCACAAATGAAAGCTAGGGGCATTGGAATTAGCACCAGCGTTGGAATTGGTGGTGATCCAATCAACGGCAGTGCATTTAAAGACCACCTTGAGCGTTTTGAGAAAGATCCTGATACAAACCTGATCGTAATGATTGGCGAAATCGGTGGGCCGCAAGAAGCCGCTGGCGCTGAATATGCACGTGATCATATGAAAAAACCAGTGCTCGCTTACATCGCAGGGCTCACAGCACCAAAAGGCCGTACCATGGGTCACGCCGGCGCGATTGTTACGACTGTTGGTGAATCAGCTGCAGAGAAAGTTGAAATCCTACGCGAAGCAGGAATCGGCATCATCTTACGACCTTCTGAGTTTGGTACTGAGGTTGAAGCTGCGTTAGCCAAGTTGTAATCGATAATCTTTATTCCGATTAGACAATTGATGTATGTAATATAAATCTCTGGATCATATTTGTGATCCAGAGATTTTTTTTTGGTATTTCTAAAGTGAATCATATTAATAAGTTTCACTATTTTGTACCTGCCCGCGTTTCTCTTTATTGTCCTTTCTTAGATATACCCGTTCGTCTCGATCAATAGACTGAAGTAAATCTAAACCGCCACACATTCGGCGATACTGAGTCAATCAGAAAACGAATCCTCGGCTCGCCTAGCAGTGAAGACCTGTCACCCCTTTTAGCTACTGAACTGGATGAAGAAAATTAGTATTAAAAGTAGTAAAAGTGTTGTTGTTTTACAATGTTAAACAATAGGATAGTCACGAGGTGAAATCATGTTAGGTGTCCAACTAGAGCCAGAGCTGGAACAACGGCTGGCTGTGCTGGCCAAAAGAATCAATCACTCAAAAAGCTTTATCACCAAAGAAGCCGTACGTTATTACATTGACCAGCTAGAGACTCAGGCAATAGACGTGAAGAAACCTTGGCACGTTGGGAAGCCTACGAGCAAACGGGAGAAACCATTGAACATGCCACTATGGTGGAATGGCTGGAATCATGGGGAGACAATCAGGAGAAATCGTGCCCTCGAATCAAATAAATTGGTTATCTTGTGCCTCACAGAATCTGTCTCGATTAAGGCAGTTCTTAAAAAAATAAAAAACCACTCGCCGCCTAAAAAGCGGGGTAACGCTTCTTAAACGCGGTTAATCTACTAATCAAAAATCCAGAAGTGGGGATGCCAAGTCCAGATGAAGACTGTGAAGCATTGAGGGGTTTATACGTTCCGTTTGGCCGTGGAGGCTACACCATCCGTTATCGGGTCAAACATCAGATCATTATTATTGGTCGAGTATGGCATAGCAGAGAAGAGTGAGTGTGATCAAACTATCAATGATGGTGCAAATGGAGGTTAATGAGATAGGTGGTGTATCACCGGCAAAGGTCCATGGTATAGCACTTGGAGGCCCAGCAATAAATTAAGACACTTGAAAATAAACGGTCATCTATCTGTAGCATCGGCCCTAGAATATTACATTTGGGTATACAACAATAAACGGATTAATTCTGCTATTGGTAATGTGACGTCCATACAGAAAAACGTTATTCAATGTAAAGTAGAGCTCCTACACAAATATTTGACCATTGCAGTTCTCTCAGGGTGTAGAAGTCGAACGGTAACAAGTGCCATTTTTATCCAATTCATTGCTGACTAAATAAAGAAATATTTTACTGTGGTCTTCAGGTGTTGGGAGTTTGTCATTTCCATCAGCCGCTGGAAACGCCCGTATTTGGAACGATGTTTTGGTTTTCCCTGGGTTAAAGCAGTTAATGTGGATAGTGCTGCCGTCGTATTCAGCCGCTATATTGAGTGCCATTGTTGCAAGCGCCTGTTTGCTGACGCCATAGGCATCCCAGTAAGCACCGACTTTGTCGTCTGTCATAAACACGACAGAGGATTTTTCAGACTTTCTGAGCAATGGAATAACACTTCGAGTCAGTAGGTAAGGGGCGTGTAAGTTGACTTGGAGTACCTTATGCCAAGTTTCTGCGTCGCTATATTCAAATGGTGTGGGTGCGCCCAGTATGCCAGCGCAATGAACCAGTCCATCGAGTCGTCCGAATTCCTTTTCTATATTTTCGACTAACTCAGCGTAATTGTGCTCTGTGGCACCCTCCAGGTTCATCGGATAAATGGCGGGTGTCGGATAGCCCTGCGTTTCAATTTCATCGTAAAGTGCCTCGACTGACCGTAAATTCTTGGCGAGTAATATGACAGAGGCGCCGTGCTTTGCGTAGGCCAACGATACGACACGACCGAAGCTGCCTGTGGCACCGGTCACTAGTATGATCTTATCTTTTAATGAATCAGCACTGGGTTGAAAGTTGTCGGGTATTTGTGTCATTTTTTACATTTGCTTTGGTTAGCTATCAATTTAATTTTTAAGAAAAGGATGGCTGAGTAAATCTAGCGGTTGATTAAGATTGCCGTCAGCTTTCCATTCAGCCAAATTGGTGTTTGCTTTGATATAGCCATAGGCAGCGCTGAGGGTGATCATATTGGCTGAATTTCCAGCATCGATATCACGCTTGTCGTCACCGATATAAATGCAATTTTCACACTTTACACCGATTTTTTCGGCGGCGACAATCAGTGGTTGTGGATGCGGTTTCTTGAATTCCAGCGTATCGCCGCATATCACGACTGATGATCGTTGGTTTAGTCTTATCCGTTTTAGTAAAGGCGTCGTTAACCATTCCGGTTTATTGGTAACAATGCCCCAAATCAGATTGTTTTTTTCGAGGGTGTTAAGCACTTCTTCCATACCATCAAAAAGCACTGAGTTATCGGCCACTACATTCCGGTAATGTTGCAAATAACGTAGTCGTAGCGGTTCGATCTCTTGTTCCGAAACGGTTTCACCAAACCCTAGCTGCGTCAGCACTAATCCACCTTGTGATACGAGTGGACGAATACTTTCCAGCGGCAACGGGTCGTAACCTTCCTCAATCAACAGGTTGTTAAGGGCTGCGCCCATATCAGGCGCAGTGTCGATCAATGTGCCATCTAAATCAAATAGTACGGCTTCAATCATTGCTGTGTGCAATGTAGGATGTAGTTGATATCGATATCGCGGCTGAGCTTATAATGTTTGGTAAGGGGGTTGTAAGTGATGCCTGTGATATCTAACAGGTCCAATTCATTTGCTCTTAAGGCGGACGCTAGCTCGGATGGTTTAATGAGTTTTTTGTAGTCATGGGTGCCTTTTGGAACCATGTTGAGCAGATATTCAGCCCCTATGATCGCTAATGCAAAAGATTTTGGGTTGCGGTTTATGGTAGAAAAAAATAAGTGCCCGCCGGGCTTCAATAACTTGGCAGCCGAGGCGACTATGGACTCTGGATCTGGAACATGTTCGAGCATTTCGAGACAAGTCACAACATCGAATGCGCCGACATTGTTTTCAGAAAATGTTTCAGCAGTGATCAATTGATAATCAATTTCGAGCTGTGATTCGTACAAGTGCATCTTTGCAACTTTAAGAGACATGTCAGCCATATCAATGCCGGTGACGTTTGCACCTCTAAGAGTGAGTGCTTCTGCGAGAATGCCGCCACCACAGCCAATATCTAGAACGCGTTTGCCCTTCAAGCCATTACTTCGCTGTTCGATGTAGTCGCAACGCATTGGGTTGATATCGTGCAGTGGTTTGAATTCACTTTCGGTATCCCACCAACGGCTGGCGATGGATTGAAATTTTTCTATCTCAACTGGGTCGACATTAACGCTGCTCATTCTGTGTTCCGCTATTTTATTTGAAATTTCAGTAAATATTTCATTTAAGATCTTAATTTGAGATCTTATTTGACCAAACCTTAGATTTTTGAATTATAGCATCTTCGTCAATTTGACTGAATTGAGTGTCTTCAAGTTGACACACCCCATCGATCCAAACATGAGAAACCTGCCGACTATTCGTAGCGTATGCTAGTTGTGCAGCCACATCGTATAGAGGTTGGGTATTTAAATGTGAGAGATTGACAGCGATTAAGTCGGCAAATTTTCCTATTTCTATTGAGCCAATGTCATTGCTTAAGCCTAAGGCTTTGGCACCATTGATGGTTGCCATTTGAATCGTTTGTTGAGCCGAGCACGCAGCGGCATTACCGCTATAACCCTTGGCCAATAAAGCGGCGGTTCGCATTTCGCCAAACATGTCGAGATCATTGTTACTCGCTGCACTATCGGTGCCCAGGCAAACATTAATAGCTTTGTCCTGCAAAGTGGCGACGGGGCACATGCCACTCGCCAGTTTTAAATTTGATACGGGGCAGTGAACCACATGGGCGCCGGTTTCAGCCAGCCGCTCAATTTCACTGTCATTCAGTTGAGTCATATGAACTGCAATCAAGTTAGGGTTAACTAGGTTCAATTGATCCAGACGTTCGAACGGACGTTTACCGGTATTTTTCTCAGCCTCTATGACCTCGAAAGCCGTCTCATGAATGTGCATGTGCACGGGCAACTCAAGTTCGTTGCTATACATCGCAATTTTCTCGAGGGGTGCATCTGATACGGTATAAGGTGCGTGAGGTGCGAGAGCGCTGCTCACCAATGGTAATTCACTTATTTCATCGTGTACGGCTAAAGCTTTGCAGAGGTAATCATCGGCGTTTTGCGCCCACACACTGGGGAAATCTAAAACGATTAAACCAACCACGGTACGCATGCCTAATTTTTGTGCGCTGCGAGCCACTAAGTCAGGATAAAAATACATATCGTTCATGCAAGTTGTACCCGAACGAATCATTTCTGCGGCTGATAATTCAAAGCCATCAGTAATGAACTGTGGGGTTATCCATTTTCGTTCCGCGGGCCAGATATGGTTATTTAGCCAGTCCATTAATGCTAGGTCGTCAGCCATACCACGAAATAAACTCATGGATGCGTGAGTGTGGCTATTCACTAAACCGGGCATAAGTGCTTGTCCTGGCAGATGGTATAGCTTGGCCAGATCAAAAAATTCGAGCGCTTCTAATTCACTGGCAGCGACTATTGAATGTATTTTATTTGCCTTAATGACGAGTGCGCAATCGGTCAAAACCTCGAAAGCGGAATTGACTGTTACAATCCATTCGGGCAACAATATTTGGTATTGATCATTTTGATGTTGAGAGCTCATGGCCGAACCTTACAAGATTAAGTCCGGCTAGTCTTGTTCAATATCACTGGTTTATGACGGTAATGGGTATAATTTTGTGGACCACCTTATTGGGTTGAATGTAAGTGTTCAGCCGGCCTAACTTTCCATCTGTCACAGTTGGTCATCGCAATGATTAATGACCTCAATTCCCGCCATGTGTTTGCCATTGAAATCAATTAGGCGCACATATTGATACGTCGCTTAGAGTTGGGTGAGGTTGATAGATTTAGCTTAAGTTTAGGCTCCTCGTTATCGACTGTTTTAGCTGGTATTGGTTATGGGGGGGCTTTTCAAAACGCGGTAATTTAATTCTGAGCTGACTTTATAATGTGTAGTGTTGACCATAGGGTTCGTGTTAAAATCCCGCAGATCAAAAATAAATCAATCTGCGTCGAATTTTACAACCTGAGACTCCATTTTTATGGCTGATATCGCCAAAGAAGTATTTCCTGTTAATTTAGAAGACGAGATGCGTCAGTCTTATCTTGAATACGCGATGAGCGTTATCGTTGGGCGTGCGTTACCCGATGTTCGAGATGGACTAAAACCAGTGCATCGACGTGTTTTATTCGCGATGAGCGTATTGGGCAATGACTACAATAAACCTTACAAAAAATCAGCCCGTGTGGTTGGTGATGTCATCGGTAAATATCACCCGCATGGTGATACCGCTGTTTACGATACAATTGTTCGAATGGCCCAACCTTTTGCCATGCGCCACATGCTGGTCGATGGCCAAGGTAACTTTGGTTCGGTCGATGGCGACTCCCCTGCAGCGATGCGTTATACCGAAGTGCGCATGTCAAAAATTGCACATGAGCTACTCGCTGACTTAGACAAGGAGACCGTTGACTTCCTACCGAACTACGATGAGTCAGAGTATGAGCCTGTCGTAATGCCGACTCGAACACCCAACTTATTGATTAATGGTTCATCGGGTATTGCGGTTGGTATGGCTACCAATATTCCCCCGCACAACTTGTCCGAAGTTGTCGACGCCTGTCTTTTAATGATCGATCAACCCGATATTGATGTTGAAGGTTTGATGGAATGCATACCAGGGCCTGATTTTCCAACCGCGGGCTTTATTAATGGGGCACGTGGTATCCGCGAAGCCTACCGAACGGGCAGAGGCAAAATATACCTGCGCTGTCGTTCAGAAGTTGAAGAAGACAAAAGAGGCAAGCAGAGTATTATCGTCACAGAATTGCCTTACCAGGTAAACAAGGCCCGCTTGCTTGAAAAAATAGCCGAATTAGTCAAAGAAAAACGTCTCGAAGGTATCACTGGCCTACGCGATGAATCGGATAAAGACGGTATGCGAATGGTGATCGAGTTACGTCGTGGCGAGATTGCTGACGTCGTTCTGAATAATCTCTATAAGCAAACCCAGATGCAAAATGTATTTGGCATCAATATGGTTGCATTGGTAAATGGTCAGCCACGGTTACTCGATTTAAGAAGCATTATCGAAGCCTTTATTTTGCATCGGCGTGAAGTTGTCACTCGCCGCACCATTTTTGATTTAAGAAAAGCTCGAGATCGTGCGCACTTGCTCGAAGGATTAGCGGTTGCTTTATCGAATATTGACGAGATTATTTTGCTGATCAAGCAGTCACCCAGTCCAGCTATAGCGAAGGCAGGATTACTTGACAAAGCTTGGGTGCCAGGTGTTGTGATGGATATGCTGCAACGTGCGGGCGCACAGTCTTCACGTCCTGAAGGCATTCCTTCTGATTGTGGTTTGCTAGACGGCACTTATCGATTGACTGAACGTCAGGCTCAAGCAATTCTTGATTTACGATTACATAAACTGACAG
>JBLILW010000058.1:0-11736 GCA_047638435.1 Urechidicola sp. | reverse complement strand
CTAGGCTTGACGTTTTCCGTACTAATTTTGGTGGGCTGTGTATCCATGGAACGGTTGGTTAAGGTTCCTTCACAGCTCGATTTGGCGACCATTGATAGCTATAAAACTGATCTTCATAGACAGTCCATTCAAATTTTTAACCCTATTTCAATGGACAACCGGGTTGCCAAACTTCGCCTGGAACCACGAGTTGAAAATCTGTTCTTTCTGTTAGACCAAAGTGCTGCTCTGTCAGAAAAATTCCGCGGTGTATCAACTCGGCTATATGCCCGAGAGATGGTCCGAAGGTTTATGGAAACCATGCCCGAAAAAAACTATAGCGGTGCACTGCTGCTTTATGATCATCAAGCTAAAGCGAATAGGCAAGCTCTTCAGTTGACCTCATATACCGCTGCTGACCTTAGAAAGGCATTGGTTAAGCCAGGGTTAATGCAACTGATCAATCGCGATTCTTTACCGATGGCCATTGATCAATTGTCTGAACTCATTAGCCAGACGGAGGGTAGCTCTGCGGTGATTCTGGTGACTTCCTGGGCCAAAATTGACAGAGACATGGAAAGAGCGGTCATGCGCATGCGTCAAAGTAGTCGTTTTGTGGGTGGTATGCAAATATCGGGTTCTGGACCAGAGTCTACACCTTGGCAGGGCCATCAATCGGGTGTTTGTTTATACACCATAGGAGTCGGTCATCAGCTTTCGCGGACTCGTCTGGAAACCTTCGACAGTTGTGGATATTCAATTGCAGCAAACAAAGTTGCACAACCCAGGGACATGGCTCATTTCGTGCAGAGTGTATTATACAAGGGGCCGGCTGACTCGGATGGAGACGGGATTTACGACTATTTAGACCGTTGCCCAAATACATCTATTGGAAGAATCGTCGATTATTTTGGTTGTCTGCGTTTTGCCGCCAGTGAAGGAGTAATCTACAAATGAAAAAAATATCTAAAAAAGTAATTATCGTCCTAGCATTGTGTGTCATCACAGCAAATCATTTATTGGCAGCAGATGAACGCATGGGTATTGCAACACTAGAGGAACAGCAGCGTCGGCAGGCAATTTTTAATGCACAGGTTGAAGACAATCATGCGCTTCAACCAGAACAAATTGTTATCGTCAAGGAGCAGATGTTTGAAAACACCAGCCAACCCTCTGTAATTGAAGAAAATGTATCCATTGCTCTGAATCCTGTCAGTCTGGAGGAGAAAATTCAGCAGCAAATCTTGCAGAGTGATCTGGCGTTGTTCGGATATGAAATGTTCTCTGGTGTAGCAAACACGTTTGCGCCAATTACCGGTGCTCCAGTACCGCTGGATTATGTTATTGGGCCTGGTGATACGTTTACAGTTCAGGCCTTTAGTGCTGCAGATGTGCAGTATTCTTTCACAGTCACCCGCGAAGGTATGATTTTAGTGCCTGAGGCTGGAGCCCTATCGATCAGCGGTTTGACCTTTAGTGAAGCCAAAAAAGTGATATCAGAGACCATTGAAAGCCAGCGCATCGGTATCAAGACGGTAGTTACTCTGTCAGAACTGCGTTCAATTCAGGTGATGCTGGTTGGCGAAGTGATGCAGCCAGGTTTCTATGCGGTGAGTGGTTTTTCAACCTTGATTAATGTTCTGACATCTAGTGGTGGTATCAAACGGACCGGTTCGTTGCGCAATATTCAGGTTAAGCGCGGTGGTAAGGTTATTGTGAACATGGACCTTTATGAATTGTTGCTGAACGGTAATGATAGCGCCAACATTTATCTTCGCCAGGGTGACCTTATATTTGTGCCGCCCATTGGCCCAACGGTCGGGGTCGCAGGTGAGGTTTTGCGTCCGGCGATATATGAAATTGGAAAGAAGCTGACCGTTGACCATGTATTGAAACTAGCAGGTGGCCTGTTGCCAACAGCAAACAAGGCAAAAGCACAGATTGAACGGGTATCTGAAGACGGGCTTTATACCCTGCTGCAAGCTGACCTTGCGGATCGTGGAAAAGATATTGTAGTAAACAACGGCGACTTGATACGAGTGTTCTCAGTTCTAGACAAGATGGACAACGTTGTACTGCTTTCGGGTCATGTGTTAACACCGGGTGGTTACCAATGGCGAAAAGGTATGCGAGTCGCAGATCTGATCAGCGTATCAAGTATTCTTCGTCAGGGTGCTGAATTTGATGTTGCTATTGTACAACGTGAAAACCAACGTGAGAAACGCACCGAGGTGATTTACTTTAATCTTGGGGATGCGATATCAGATGAAAGCTCAAATAGCAATATTCGCCTAGAGTCACGAGATCAATTAATTATATTTGACACTCACTCAGCCCGTGCCAAACAACTGTCCCGTATAGTCTTAAAAATGAAGCGTGAAGCAACGGCTGGTTCGCCGGTCAAGACGATTGAATTCAAGGGATACCTGCGTCATCCGGGAATATACCCCCTCCAACCGGGTATGCGCTTGCTTGAAATGATTAACAATGTTGGCGGTCTGAATCCAGGTGTTGATTTGGATTATGCATTGCTTGCAAGAACCGATTTGGCAACGGATCGATTGTACTTCGTGCAAATAAATATGCGTGAGGGGTTGCGAGCTCAAGAAGGTGACCATAATCCAATACTGCAACCTAAAGATAGAATTTACCTTTTTGATAAGGACATTAATAGGTCAGTATTAATCGAAGCTCCGATAGAGCGTATCAAACGCGAGACTCTTTTTGGTCAGTTAGCGCCAGTCGTGCAGGTCAGTGGCGCTGTTTTTCATCCTGGTACTTATCCGATGGTACCCGGTATGCGTATAGATGATCTTATTAAGGCTGCTGGCGGCATGAAGGAAGAAGCTTATGGCATAGCTGCGAGTTTGTCACGGGAGGTCTTGTTGGACAATGAATTCAGTCGCACCGATTCGCTGTCTATCAGTCTGACCAGAAAAGATCACTTGCTGGAAACCACCGATCTTATCCTACATCCTAAGGATCATCTTGTTTTAAGGGAAAAGCCTGAATGGGTTGCAGTATCACAATACGTCACGATAGAAGGTGAAGTGGTTTATCCGGGACACTATCGCATTGATAAAAGGGAGACTCTTTGCTCACTAGTTCAGCGAGTGGGTAGTTTTACTGAGGACGCTTATCTGTTTGGATCCATCTTTCTGCGAAAGAGTGTGCGTATAAAGGAGCAAAAAGCATTGGATCGAATGTTTGAGCAGCTCGAGCGACTGGTAGCCGACTCGCATTTATCTCAGGGGTTTGAAAAAGATCAGAAAATGACCCAACAGCAATCTGCCAAGGATGTTTTTAATGTACTTAAAGAGCTATCTCCAGAGAAAGCGTTAGGTCGTATGGTAGTCGATATGGAAGGTGCCGTTACCCGATGTGATGAGGCTTCTGACATTGTGCTGGAAGACAGCGATAGAATTATCATACCTAAGTTTCAGGATGACGTTAGCGTTGTTGGCCAAGTCTACTTTCCGACCTCGCACAAGTATCGCTCTAACCGTGCTGCACTGGATTACATAAGCCTCAGTGGTGGCACTAAGGAATTGGCACAACACGAGCATGCATATATCGTTCAAGCCAATGGAGAGGTGATGTCGGTGCGCTCAAGAGCCAGCAGCTGGGGTTGGCTAATGTCGCCTGCCAACGTAAAGGTGACGCCTGGGGCAACGATTTATGTGCCTCTGAGTGTGGACCGTATTAATGGCAGGGAATACTTTAGTGGTTGGGTGGACATATTTTTTAAGAGCATTGTAGGAACCGCAGCTTTGATTAACCTAGTTGATTAATATGATGACTCAAAAATTAACAGACCTGCAGGTCGATGAAACACAGTTTGCAGAGTACCAGCTACTGCTCAAGTACATGCATCAGTTGTTGCGATATAAGTACCGTATATCGATTCTTGCAATCGTCGGCGCAGGCATAGTTTTCGGGCTTTCCTGGTTGACTGATGATCGCTTTTCAGCCGAGGCCACGGTCGCAATCAATATCAGTGAGGCCCCCGGTGGTGTACAGCCAAAGAATTACAGGGGTGCCAATACCATCGGAGCTATCGAATACGACTTCATTATTGATGGTAGTCAAAGTAATGAGCGAGACCGCCACCTGGCGCGGATGGAGTCATTCGGATTTATTAGCTGGTTTATTACCCAGAAAAACTTACTGCCCTGGTTGTATGCTAAGGATTGGGACGAGGCCAATAAAAAATGGAAAGAGGGCGTCGAGCCGGATATACGTGAAGCAGTCAAGGTGCTAAAGACAAAGACTCTTTACATCAATATCGATAAGAAGACGGACCTTATGAACATCCGTATGACTACAGGTCTACCTGATCGAGCCGCCTACCTTGCCAATGAATTTGTGCGGGCATTCAACCTCTACGTGCGTAATCTAGAAGCCGAAGAATTGAAAAATCGGCGACTGTATCTCGAACGTCGATTAACTGAGGTGAGTAACACAGAAATTCATCGTTCAATCTACCGCCTGCTCGAGGCTCAACTCGCGGTCGAGTCCTTGATCAATGCACGTGCAAACTATCCGTTAGAAATGATTCAACCAGCGACAGAGCCATTGTTTGAATCCTATCCAAACCGCAAGAAGTGGACCGCATTCACTCTAATTGGACTGGTGTTTATTGGCATAGCAGGTGTATTCACTATAGCCTTAGTGTCAGGAATAAGCCGCGATTTGAAGGCTTATGCAGAAAAGTTTGATCCAAAACAAGCCCCTGATTTTGAAGGCCCGCAGCGTCAGGAGTGGATAGACAAATGAACGCACCGTTAACTCAAATTGATGAAAAAGTATTACAATTTGTCGGCCTGTTTTATACCGTTGGGTACCTACTATTAATTACACCGCCACGTGCAATTGATCTCACCGTTTCGCATCGTACATCAAGCGGTGAACTCGCCAGACAACCCTTATGGGTGGTGATGCTGATCGAACTATTAATCCGGGTTGCATTGATATTACTGGTTGCGGTAGGTCTTGAGTCAGTCTTTGGGGATGCAGCCTATGAAACCTATTGGATTGACACCCTGTTTATTATCATCGTTATGCAAGGTGCCTTTCACAGCTTGTTCTATTACTGCTTGCTCGGCTATTTGAGGGAAACTATTGGACTGAGGTTAGCCATGAGAATCTATCGCTTGATGCGTAACCTCTGCTATGCAGCAATCCCTGGCTTTCTAGCCGTTGTTCCATTGTTAATCTGGAAGTGGAAGCAGGATCATTTGCCATTTGAGGATGGACTCGTGTTCCAGCTTTATAGTGTCACAACCTTGCTCATGATCGTGCTCGGTGTGGTAGAGGCGATGGTGATGAAACGCAAACCATTGGGACTTGATAGGCATCTCTATGATAAATAAACCGTAACTAAGCTTTATTTAGTAACGGTAATAATTCGCACATAACGGCTATAAAACCTAAGTTCTAAATAGCCACGATTTACCGCCAACCTTCTTTTAAAAAACTGTAGAAATCCCGCCCCAAGATGAGATAATTTGTTCTTAGTCTAGACTCCACGCAATCCGATTTGCATTGTGACAATTACTTTGCAAAGTGCAATTGACGATATCAGCCTGTGGTCCACTCGTATATCACGGGACTTTTTGAAGTTTGTTCCTAAACACTCTATATCATTGTTAAATATAGCTAAAACGGTATTCGTGAATTGATTCCGAGCCAGATATTCATAGTTGGCACCAAGATTGCAAAGTATCTTTTAAGTTTTATTTAACCCACGTATAGAGACTTAAAAATGAAATCTATCAGAACCGTTGTGATTCCAGTAGCAGGGCTCGGTACACGATTGCTGCCAGCCAGTAAGGCGATTCCTAAAGAAATGGTTACCGTCGTGGATAAACCGGTCATTCAGCATGTGGTCGAAGAGGCTGTCGCCGCCGGGATGACCAAAATTGTTCTAGTCACCCGTTCTGGCAAGGAAGCCATCGAGAATCACTTCGATAGTCATTTTGAACTGGAAACACAGTTGCAGCAAAAAGGTAAAGTGACGTTACTCAATGCCATTCATGAAATCATACCCCGAAATATCGAAATGATTTCGATACGCCAACCCCGTGCTGCTGGACTGGGTGATGCCATCCGCTGCGCTGAACCGGCTGTCGGTGGCGAACCATTTGCAGTCATGCTGCCTGATGTGTTATTCAGCATGGCAGATGATGCACGCTGGAATATGAAAACCATGGTCGATGCCTACTCACAAAGTGGCAATGCTCAAATACTAGTCGAGAAGGTACCTGAAACACTGGTTGATCAATATGGAATTGTCGATTGTGGCGTCAGGACCCTCGACATTGGTTCATCCGCACAGGTGTGTGATATGGTCGAAAAGCCCTCCATCGACACAGCACCGTCCAATCTGTCGATTGTCGGTCGTTATGTTTTACCACCATCAATATTCGAACTACTGAAAACGACAGGCAAAGGTGCTGGTGGCGAAATCCAGCTGACAGATGCATTGCTAAAGTTGATGGCTCAGTCAAATATGCAGGCTCTCATGATGCGAGGAAGGTCCTTTGATTGCGGTAATAAACTCGGTTTTCTGCAAGCCAACCTCATGTTGGGATTGCAAGATGAATCGATCGGCTCCGAATTGATGAACATTTTACAACAAACATTAACTGACTATTTAAACGAGTCAAAGGTAGTTACTCGGCAGGAAGTAGCTTGATACTGGACTTGTTTTCACTTTAGTCTTTAAAGGTATATTCTGAATTTAGGTTAATTATTGCCATAGTCGTTACAGCAAGTTACAAGGCCATATAATCTTAAGATTCTTAAGACTGAAATTTTAAATGGCTGCTATGAATACTAGTAAGTTAAAAAGTGGGCGGGTGAATTTTCATATTTTCATTGAATAATTTACTCTTGAGGTAACAATAAACTAGACCAATTTATTTAGATATTTCAAAGGTTTTAAAAATGAAAGTTGCAGCAATTCCACCAGATGAAGCTGAAAGAATTAAGGCATTAAAAGAGCTTCAAATACTCGATACATTGCCTGAAATAGACTTTGATGATTTCACCAAATTAGCATCGTATATTTGCCAAACACCCATTGCCATGATCTCTCTAGTAGATGAGTCGAGACAATGGTTTAAGTCAAAAGTGGGATTAGCTGCACCGGAAACCTCCAGAGATATTGCCTTCTGCTCACATGCTATTTTACAAGACGATGTTTTCATCGTTCCCTACTCCTTAGAAGACGACCGGTTTCATGACAACCCTTTAGCAACACGTGCACCCAATGTTCGTTTTTATGCCGGTGCCCCCTTAATAACTGCTTCTGGTTATAAAATTGGTACCTTATGTGTTATTGATGACCATGCGCGAAATATAGATTTAAAACAAATTGAATCTTTGCAAGGGTTGGCGAGACAAGTAGTTAATCAATTGGAATTAAGGCTTGCCAAAAAAGGTGCCCTTGAGCTTGTTAATACTAAAGCGAGTTTTCTAGCAACTATGAGCCACGAAATCCGCACACCGATGGCCGGGGTCATTGGCATGTCTGATTTGCTACAGGACACAGATTTGTCGCCACAACAATTAGATTGGGTAACTACCATTAAGTCTTCGGGCCAAAGTTTAATGTTAATTCTCAATAAAATTCTTGAACAATCCAAACTAGAAGCCGGCAAGCTCGAAATTTCGCCGACAGATTTTAACTTGCCTTCCTTTGTCCGAAACTATATTAATTTATTCCGCCCTTGTATAGCATTGAAAGGGTTGACGTTGAACTTCAAATTTGACGATGATTTACCAGAAACGGTTCACTCTGATTCGATGCGGATCGGCCAGGTATTATCTCATTTTCTCAGCAATGCGGTGAAGTTCACGAGTACAGGCCGTATTGAGGTTGCTGTCAAACCAGAACCCGGTCAGAAAGATGAATTAGTGCTTCGGTTTAGCGTTACTGACAGCGGAATAGGATTGACTAGCGAAGAACAAAATAAACTCTTCACTGCTTTTACCCAAGCAGACAATTCGACCTCTAGGACCTACGGTGGGATGGGGTTAGGTCTTTCGATTTCCAAACAGTTGGTCAAATTGATGGGGGGTCAAGTTGGTGTTAATAGCTCGAAAGGCAAAGGTTCTACGTTTTGGTTTACAGTTTGCTGCCAGCCTGCAAAAAAAACGCTGGTGGTAACGAATAGGAGAGTTGCCTTAGATCGATGGGTGGCGTCACGACCTCTGAAGGTTTTAGTGGCAGAAGATAATGCTGCTAATCAACGTATGATAAAGGCCATTTTAGACAAATTTAATCACTCGGTTGAGATTGCGGTGAATGGCAAGTGCGCGATCGAGCTTCTTAAATTGGGTGATTTTGATGTTATATTGATGGATATTCGTATGCCGTTGATGGACGGAATAGAGGCAACTGCTTCTATTCGTGCAATGCATGATCTTAAATCTAATATTCCAATTATCGCTCTGACAGCTGATATTTCAGGGGGGAAATTCAATAAATATATGAGTATGGGCATGAACGATGTCTGTGGTAAACCAATCCATTTACCGAGTCTGCTAAAATCGATTAATAAATGCTTAGACGAAGAAATTCATACTTTAATGTCTCAAGAGAGTGCATCTGCAATGAGTCGACAGGCCGTCGGCCCTTACGCTACCGCTGAAAAAAATGGAGAACCGACTAATTTTGTAGCAATTTTAGATTGGGTTGCGAATATCGTTGATCAAACGACTGAACATAACAAAGAGACTGGGGCTCATCCCGCTATGACGGCCATTGGGGGAGACGCATTGGCTGAATTGTTAACCACGCACGAAACTCGTTTAAAAGAACATTGTAATGATTTTACGACAGTGGTTTCTGACTTGTCGAATAAGCCAACCGCTAGTGAGTTAAAAACAAAGGTGGTAGAGCTGGCCCATACCATTAATGGCTGGGGATGTTTATGTGGTTATCACCTGATTAACACAATAGTCACCAATGCAGATCAAATAATCAAAGATAAAGAAAACCTCACTGCGGAGGATGTTGAGTTATTAATGAACCATGCAAAAGCCCTTGAGTTGGTATCAATCAAGAAAATGTCTGGATACGGTGGCAAAGCTGGTCATATATTGTTGAAAGGTCTAGAAAGATCATCCCAAGTCCGACAGACTACTAGGTCTGGGCATGTCGAAAAATTGAGTATTTAGCTTGGTCGAACAATAGAGTAAAGAAGAAATACTTTCCCCTCAGTAAGCATGAGAAAAAACCTTTATTGGGAAAGTTGGTTTTATTACTTTTTTAATGTCTCTCCTGTGACTCGTCGCTGATAAATGATGACCTCTGGGAAGAGTTGTGCTTACATTTAGGGCTAGTGACTGCTTACTTCGACCGTCAAAATGATTGATCTCTCACTGCGAAGCGTTTTCGATGATGGCGGCAAGATCATTCAATTTAGGTTTCCACCCCAGTTCTGATTTGGCTAAAGTAGAGTCAGCTACCAATACAGCGGGGTCCCCAACACGTCTATAGGCGTGAATTATCTGGAGATCCTTACCGGTGATTTTCTTGGTTAAACTGATGACTTCCAGCACCGAAAAGCCATCGCCATTGCCCAAATTGTACTGCTTGCTCCCAGAACCTTTGATCAGTTTTTCTAGTGCGAGCAAATGTGCGGTACAAAGATCAACGACATGGATGTAGTCCCTCAGGCAAGATTCATCGGGTGTATCGTAGTCTTTTCCAAAAAAGGCGATTGCATCGCGCCATCCAGAGGCGGCTTGCAAAATCAAGGGGATTAAATGAGTTTCGAGTTCGTGTCGTTCGTTCAATTCACAATCTGGATCGGCGCCGGCTGCATTGAAATAGCGAGGCAGACTGATTTCAAGCCATAGGCCTTGTCAAAGTCTTCCAGTGCTTGTTCCACCATTTGCTTGCTGCGGACATAGGGATTTATCGGTTGCTTTGGATCCTTTTCATCAATCGATAGCGCTTCAGACTCACCGAAAATTGCGGCGGTTGAAGAGAAAATGAAGTAATTAACCTTGTGGCGCAATATTGTATCGAGCAGGTTCAAGGTGTTAGAAAAGTTATTGTGGAAATACTTCGCTGGTTCCCTGACCGATTCTCCAACTTCTATAAATGAGGCAAAATGAATCACGCCATTAAACTGGTTATCAGCGAATAATTTCTCCATGAGTAGTGTGTTTACGATGTCACCTTTAACGAAATGGCCATAGCTGACGGAATTCCTGCGACCGGTTGAAAGATTGTCCAAAGTGCTAACCTAATGGCCTTTTTGTGACAACATTTTAGCCATATGAGAGCCGATATCACCAGTTCCTACTTCTAACACTTTCATATCGATACCTTATTACATGATAAATGTTTATCGCTTGAATTTGAGGGCAGGGTTGATTCATATTTAGCTGGCAGGCCTTAACAGTGCTTTCTGCTCATTCTTGATAAGGTTTGACTGCCACGCGTGGTTGAGCCTGAGACTGGATGTGCTTTTGTCACTGTCTATCGGTTGAAACTCTCTTTTAGCAACCTCAATTACCCGATCACCTATATATCCAGGCTGGGTTAAAGTTTCCATGACGCTCAGCGTGCGTTGTTTGGAAAAATTAACGTTGTAAACTTCACTATCATTCGAATCTCTATGGCCTTCTAAAACGGTGGGGGCCAGTTTGGACCGGTAAACTGATCAAGGAATTCAGCCAGTGCTTTCTTGGCTTCTGGAAAAATCTCATGGCTGTCGTTGGCAAAGTACACCACAGCAAACTTAATATGTCTTTGCAAGGGTGCGTTTGATTGAAACACCCTTATTGGTGTTGAATGTTAAAACAATGTGATAGGTTCGAGTAGAGTTTGTTGTTGATCTTACAGGCAGAAACCAGCACGCCAAAGCAAGTAAGTTAAAGTCGTTTTAGGAAAACGTTGATTGAGTGCCCCTCATATTTTGGGAATAATTAGAATCAACTGAATCTGCAAATCCTTTTGCAACTTTGATTGCAATTTGCAACGCCATTTTATCGAGTGTGTACCCTAGTTTTGTCGTCTTATTATGGTTTATCCGGCGTTTCATGATTTGATTCTCTTGCCGAGCTTATTTAAGCTCAGCAAATGGCATACTAGTGACTCAGTTAGGCTGCATGAATTAAGCGTTTCAAATTTTGGCACAGCCGTTGCTAATAGTTTGTTAAGGCAAAGAGAGACTAGCTTTATGAAGACAAGCGCAGAGATTGAAGCAATAGTTGAAGAACCAATTCGGACAAAGGCTCTGACAGTGACCGAATACGCCTTGGTTTCGGTCACTTTTTTGGACAAACTTTTTCAGGTGATTTACAAAGTGGCTTATCGGTGTCATTTGATAACCAACTTTTTGCTTCGACCAAAGACTCGGGGTTCTTATGTGGCGTTGTGGCTGGACGGACGGATCTTGTTTATACGAAATAGCTATAAATCGGTTTATACATTACCTTGCGGTGGTATAGGCCGTGGAGAAACACCGGTTGAGGCGGCACGTAGAGAGCTGTTGGAGGAGGTAGGGCTGGATATTGCCATTGAAGATTTTCGACAAGTCTGGCAACAGATTAACCTAACTGAATTTAAGCAAGATCATATTATTTTGTTCGAGGTCCATTTAAACGCTCAACCCAGGCTCAAGCCAGATGGCCGAGAAGTCGTGTGGCTAGGGTTTCGAAACCTGAAGGATGCTCTGGCTATGCCCATTTTTCCTCCAGTTCGTGAATATCTCTTGCAGAACCGTTCAGCAGTCG
>JBLILW010000057.1:0-11738 GCA_047638435.1 Urechidicola sp. | reverse complement strand
TTACGGCATCACTAATCGAACCGACGCTCCTTTGAATGACATAGCTGGTTTCAGTCGTGGCATTATCGGCCCAACTTAGGGTAATGCTGCTTGAGGAAGTCGCCACCGCGGCTAACTCGCTAGGTGCAGTGGGACTGGTGGCAACAAAAGCTTCATTTGAAAACCCCGAATTATTCGAACCATCAACCGCGTAGATTCGATAGTAATAAGTTGCGTCTGTTGTCAATCCATCCAATTCATAGTCTGTGTAACTCGTAATATTATTTGAGACGGTTGAGAATATGGTCTCAAAATCACTGCCCTGGCTTGCACTTCTCTGCACAACAAAATAACGCTCGTGGTTAGAGTTATCGGTCCAGTTGAGTTCTATTCTGATAGCGCCAAGACCAGCTGTAGAAGCAAAGGCAGTCAGATTTGTCGGGGCATTAATTGAAACCGTATCTGTCACACTCAATTCTAACTGTTCAATTGCTGTGGTATCAGTTATCGTCGTTTCGGTTGCTGTATTCAAAAATGCTGACGCGATAGTCGTAGCACTTATAGCATCGCTAATACTGCTGGATCCACCAATGAGTGCCACTACACCTGAGATAGCAAGTGATGCACTTTTAATTATAAAAGCGACTGACGGATCTATCAACTGAGCGCTAGCCATTACCGCTTCTATTGGTGCTTGTTTGGTTAGGTCGATTTCAGAAGACGAGTCAACTACAGCTTTAGCAACAGCGGCTAACGCAAAAGGGGAACCTACATCGCCAGCCAACACTTCAATTGCTTTTATCAATGTGGAGATAGCTAACCCTATCCGCATTGCAACCGCGTCGGTACCAGTTCCTGTCGTATCTAATTTCGCAGCATTCACATAATTCGCAGTAGCCGAGTTTATAGGATCGTACTTTCCAAGGCCTAAATTCGTGACCACATTAATAGAGGCGGATTCAATTTCCAAAACTGATAAAGTCTGTCCAGAGAATTGAAACGATTCTCCTTCAATGGCAACTTTTGCAGCCAAAGCAGATGCAACGACAAGCGTGGTAATGGGAGATATAACCACGTTGTCCGATAGTACGACACCCAGTAACTGAGGTAAATTCGATTGAGTGTCGGAATCGATACAGCCCGATGCACTGACGACAACACCATCAGAAAAAACACCTGACAAGGTGTATTTACCATTACCATCTTCAGTGACTAGTACGCCATTGGCCTTAACGTTACAACCCAACGCCGCTCCATCGAAAATATCGACTCTGGTTTCAACAGTCGTTGCCTTATTAGCATCAACATCAACATCAACATCACCACCACAGGCAGATAGAATAAGTGACCATAATAAAACGTAGCAAATGTTTCTTAATTCCAATCTATTATCCAGTGTAAAATCAAACGTCTAGTATCTCGAGCCCTCTCCAATAAGAGATGATCCTGAACTAAGGGAATGGTTTTAATATAGCATGGTCTAAGATAATTGCTTCCGAATCAGCATTTCAATCCGAGTGCTGATGCCAGCTTAAGCACACCTCGCTCTATCGCTGGTTCTGCTGTGCCAGCATAGCCAAGATATAACCCTCGTTTAACTGGTTGTGTTATGTATAAACTCGATAGCGAAGGCGCGGCAATTCCCAGAGCAAGGGCCCGTTGTGAAACTGCGTTGTCATCGGTACGTTGATCGTTGAAATAACCCATCAGATGCATACCCGCATCGGCACCTTCAAATTGAATAGCATCTTTTAGATAGTGATCAACCTGCCCGAGAAAAAATTGCTGGCGCTGTAAATAAATGCCTTTCATGCGTCGCACATGATGAACATAAGCGCCCTCGTTTATAAAATCCGCCATCGCGGCCTGTAACGGCAATGGGCTTGATTGACCACTTTGCCTGAGCGCATTTTGAAAGCTATCCACTAATTCGTAAGGCACGATCAAATAAGCGATACGAATAGACGGAAACATGGTCTTTGAATAAGTCCCCATATACAAAACACGTTCACCCGAGTCAAGTCCCTGCAAAGCAGAAATAGAATGCCCTCGATAACGAAACTCGCTGTCGTAATCATCTTCAATAATCCAGGATTCCGTTTTCTCCGCCCAATCAAGCAAGCATAATCGTTGATCGAGGCTCATCGTGATACCCAGCGGATATTGGTAAGATGGTGTGACAAAAGCAACTCGAGCATTGGGGTAACGTCTGACTGCATAGTCAACATCCAACCCTGCAGGGCCAACCGGTATCGGGCATAGATTGGCACCCGCTCCTAGGAACGCACCCTTTGCACCTTGATAGCAGGGGTTTTCAATCCAGACATCATCACCAGGATCGATCAACATTCGGGCGCTTAAATCGAGTGCTGCCTGTGACCCAGATATCACGATGACCTGCGAGTCGTCACAAACCACTCCGCGCTGGGTTCGCACGTATTTTGCTATTGCGGAGCATAATTCCGGAAGGCCACCAGCGCTATCGTAACCGAACAAAGCCTTTGCACCGCTACGATAATGTCGTGTGACATAGCGCGACCATTGAGCATAGGGAAATTCATCCAGCGCCGGTAAGCCAGCCTGAAACGATGTCTGTACACCGGTAAATGACGACCTCTTGGTCGAAGACATCTTCATGCCTCGTAACGATAGTTTTGGTGAATTTCCGGATTTTTTCGTCTTTTGCTTAAATTGCAGCTCACGTACTGAATTCGATACGCGTGTGCCAGAGCCAATCTTTGAAACTAGATAACCTTCGGCAATGAGTTGGTCATAGACAGCTATCACCGTATTGCGGCCAATGGCGAGCTTCAATGCTAGTTGGCGCGATGAAGGTAATTTCAATTCAGCCGGGAGTTCGGTTGATAAAATGCCCTGACGCAAGATTCTAAACAACTGCTGCTGCAAAGATTCGTGACTGTCTCGATCTAGTTTTAGTGAATTAGTGTCTAGCATAATTGGATAAAAGTGGTTCTATCTAATATTCGAAAATGGATCTATTAATAGAACCGAATATAGCTAAAATTGCAATCAATAAATCCACATTGCAAATATCTAAGAACGCTATGTACCCACAGAAATATTTTGAAGAAACTGACAGTGAAGCGATTTTTTTATTAGTCGAAACCATTGCATTTGGTCAGCTAATATTATCAGTGTCCCGCAGACCTTTCTCTACGCACATGCCTTTTCTTTTAAGCACTGACAAGAAAAAATTAATCGGCCATGTCGCAAGGCAAAACCCTCAATATTCTGACATCGAAGGTCAGGAAGTATTGGCTATCTTTCAAGGTGCCCATGATTATATTTAACCCGCTTGGTATAGCAGTTCTGATGTTCCTACATGTAATTATCAAGCAGTTCACCTATACGGCAAATGTGCCGTATTTCATCATACGATTAGGCTCAAAGATGTCGTCGATACATTAACCCATCAGCATGAATCCACTTTTCCCAAACCTTGGCAACCTGAATACGATGCGTCAATGCTGAAGGCTATTGTAGGTATCGAAATCACAATTAGTAATTTTGAAGGTAAAAATAAGCTGAGTCAGAATCGGTCGAAGCAAGATCAAAGTCAGGTTATCGAGCAATTAAGAAAGCTAGGCTCGAACGAATTGGCAGACGCTATGAGTTACAATATGAGTAAAGGACATGAATAAACAAGAAAATAGCCCATCAAGTAAGCAAGCAACCCAAATCAAAGCATCGGTATGTCCACTTGATTGTCCGGATACGTGCAGTCTGTCGGTTGAAGTGACCGATGCACGGGTTATTAATGTTAAAGGCTCGAGTGCCAACCCTTATACCGCGAGCGTGATTTGCAAAAAGGTCGCTAAATACTATCCCGAATTTGTACATGGCGAACATCGTTTACGCTATCCACTGAAACGTGTAGGTCAGCGCGGTGACAATCAGTTTGAGCGCATCAGCTGGACCAAAGCACTAGATGCAATCTATCTAGGTATTAGTCAGGCGATCAAAACCCATGGCCCTGAATCGGTGTTACCACTGAATTACGCCGGCCCACATGGTCAAATTTCGACCGGCTCGATGGATCGTCGGTTCTTTAATAAATTAGGCGCGACACAACTCGATCGTGGGCCATTTTGTGGCGCCGTGCGTGGCACTGCTTATACCAGCCTGTTCGGTAGTTCTCCCGGAATGCCACCAGAACAAGTGGCCGAAGCCGATGTCATTGCTGTCTGGGGCAACAATGTAACAGTATCTAACTTGCACCTAGCCAGAGTCATTAAATCAGCCCGTGACAAGGGTGCGAAGCTCGTTGTTGTCGACCCCAAACGAACCCGTATAGCGGAACAGGCACATCTTTATCTACAGATAAAACCAGGCACCGATGTCGTGCTCGCAATGGCGCTGGCCTGCGAACTAGAAGCACGCGGCGCATTTGATGAAGCGTTCATCGAAACCTGGGTCAAAGATCGCGACCTGTTCATGCAACAGGCAAGGCAATACCCAATTGCCGACATGTTGAAAATATGTGGAATTAGTGCCAATCAATTCAGCCAACTGGCTAATTACTATGCGCAGGCAAAAAACCTCGCTTTATCGATTGGTAATGGTATCGAACGCGGCCGCAGCGGCGGCTCAGGGCTTCGTGCAATCATGAGTATAAACGCACTGACGGGGCATCTCGGACGATCAGGCGCGGGTATATTCGCCAAACCAGGGCTCGCTTTTGCACTGACACCCGATATCTTACAGCGCCCAGATTTAATACCAAACGGCACTCGAACCTTTAATATTGTCGATGTCGGTAAGCACTTGCTTGACGATCAGCTCGACACCAAGCTCAATCCACCCATCAAAGCCGTGTTTATCTACAATCATAACCCCGTTTGTACCCATCCTGATCAAAACCGAATGCGTCGCGGTTTGAGTCGTGATGATCTTTTTATCGTCGGTTGCGATGTAGTCATGACCGATAGCATGAGCTATGCCGATATTATATTGCCCGCCTCATCGCATTTTGAGTTTGATGATATCTATGCGTCCTATGGCCACAGCTACCTACAAAGAGCTGAACCGGTGATTCCACCCGTTGCAGAATCATTGCCCAACACCGAAATATTTCGACTGCTGGCCGCTCGATTCGGCTTTGATGACCCATTATTCAAACAAACAGATCATGAACTGATGGATGCCGCAATTGATCCTTTAGACCCAAGATTAAATGGGTATTGTCCTAGCCAACTACCGACCAATAGCGCAGTGTTAATGAATACGGCCAACAATGAACCGGTATTTATGTGTAATACCGTTAAACCCGCAACAGCATCTGGCAAAGTAGAGTTATTCAGTGAGGAACTAGAACAAAAGTTTGGCTTTGGAATTCCCAGATACGATCCGGTGTCGAGTGATTTTCCACTAGTGCTCATTTCGCCATCTTCCTCGAAACGAACCAATGCCACGTTTGGTAGCGACCCGGCTTCTGCCTCAGCTGAGCGCATAGAGATTCACCCCGAAGATGCCAAACTCCGAGGTATCGTCGATGGCGCTCAATTACGAACCTGGAATGACCTGGGTGAAGTGACGCTCATAGCCAAGGTAACCGATGCCGTACCAACCGGTGTCGTCTACAGCGCGAAAGGCACTTGGTTAAATACCAGCAATACAGGACAAACCGTCAACGCATTGATCTCGGCTGATATAAAAACCGACATCATGCAAGGTGCCTGCTATAACGAAACTTTTGTCGATTGTGAGGTGCGGGTTTAGAAATCTAACTGACTTAGGCCGTCTATCAATGTTTGATTACGCCTAATATTTCTCATTTGTTATCAACTTTTGTTAGGCATTTAATCTCATGAACTTCTCTAAAAATGCACTATCTTACGACGCTATTACCAACCAAGCTCGGCTAGATTTCAAGCAAAATGGGGCTGTTTGTATACGTGGTTTGTTCACTGATTGGATAGACCCGTTAAAACAAGGCGTCGAGAGAAACTATAACGAACCAGGGCCTTACTTTGCAGAGAATGTCACCAGCAATGATACGGGCAGTTTCTGGGATGACTATTGCAACTGGCAGCGTATTCCCGAATTTAAGCGGTTTATAACAGAATCAAATGCAGCAGAATTAGCAGCCCAAATCATGAGCTCTAAAACGGCTCAATTTTTTCATGACCACGTACTTGTCAAGGAAGCCAATACCAGCAAACCAACTCCCTGGCATCAGGATGCGCCCTATTATTTTGTTGAAGGGCAACAAACCGTCAGTTTCTGGTTACCGCTAGACCCAGTCTCAAAAAGTTCAACCTTACGTTTGGTATCAGGATCGAATCATTGGCCAAAATTAGTTCGTCCTGTGTCCTGGCTAGACGATGCTGACTTTTATAAGGGTAAGCAAAATGAGTACATGGACTTACCAAATATTGAAGATGACGATAACAAGCTCGACATACTAGAATGGGAGCTGGAACCAGGCGATGCCGTGCTTTTCAACTATCGAACGGTACATGGTACAAAGGGTAACTTGCAACAAAACCGTCGACGCGCTTTCTCGATGCGATGGGTTGGTGACGATGCTCGCTATATAGAGCGAGCTGGTCGAACATCGCCACCCTACCCTGGACATAACATGAAAACTGGTCAATATTTACGCGAAGACTGGTTTCCTGTGCTTTGGCATATAAATAAGTCTTAAGTCGAACTCTAAATAAGATACTTCCACCTTTGATTGTGATCTTATTTTTGTGACTAATTGTTTCAGTAGTAATGCTGCCTTTTACGCTCAGTAAACCAATGTTTTTGTTTGGATAATTAGCTATGCCAATGCAGTGTTAGCACATTTTGACGACACGATCTATTGACTGCTGGTTCATACGTATTGGGTTGAAGAAAAACACAAAGCAGGCTTCTCTAGGCATGCCACACTAACATCAACAAAATCAAATCCCAGTTAAAACCTACTACCAACTTCGTGTTGATGAATATCAATAGCACCAATATGCTTCGCAATTTGCAACAAATATTGCAAACCACCCTGCTTAAAGAGCTTCATCAGCTTTGGGATCATACATCTAGCAGTACTTTCTGGGAGGTGGCACTATTAATGCTAAGTCACATTAATAAACTATTTATTTGAGATTGAAAATGAAAACACAACTGAGATTGCTCGAAATATTTCTATTTTGCTATCTAGTTGTTGACAGGGTCTCTGGAAAAAGCCAAAAAACTCAATTACTCTTTTGGCATTGTCTTTCAACAGTCAGCCAACAAACTGACCTTGTTAAGGGGCCTATTCTTAAACAAATCAGTGAAGAGACGGGCTTCAAAGTTAACTTTAAAACAGCACCCGACATACCCACCTTCGAGAAACTTCTGGTTGCGGGTAATATGACTCCGTTTATATATATTCTTACAATTATACTATTTTTTATCAAACCAAAGTCTATCAGGTGCTGGCGTGGGCCCACGACAATCTAATTAGGGGTTTTTTGATGGTGCGTAAAGACTGTTCGATCGAGCAGATAGTCAACCTCAAAAGCTGCACACTTGCCTTTCCAGCACCTAAAGCATTCGCTGCTAGTATTCTTAGCCAATTGAAACTAAAGGTATTAAGCGTTAAGTTCAAACTCAAATATGTCTCATCGCACAACTCGGTCTACCGGGCACTAGCCGAAGACTTATATCCGACAGGTGGGAGCGCAATACGCACCTTTGAAAGTTTTGCCCCTGAGATTCGTGATCAATTGAGCGTGTTATGGGCTAACCGGGGTTATACTCCTTACGAAATTACAGTCCACCCAAGAGTCAGCAAAAAGTTAGCCCATAGTTTGCAGCAGGCTTTTGTAAAGATCCATCAACAGTCTGAAAGCGCTGCTTTGCTAAAGGACATCAAGATCAATGAATTTGAAATGGCCCAGGATAGTAACTGGGATGATGTGCGTGATTTAGAACTGAAAAAACTTTCAAATATATAGGTACTCCATTGAATTTTCGCTTTAAGACAATACTGGGGATCGTCCTGATCGAATCCGTGCTGCTGGTAATATTGGTGCTTAGCAGTCTAGATTTTTTGCGTTCCTCCAACAGAGAACAACTGACCCAGAACGCTGTAACCACGGCTAAGCTATTCGCCAGTGCTACAAAAAACGCAGTTTTAGCCACTGACCTTGCCACGCTGGAAAGTTTTGTAGAAGAAATACTGACTAACCCTCAGATTATATACGTCCGCATTACCGGACCCAATCGAGTATTAGCTGAAGGAGGTCCATCAGAATTCCTAAACAGTGAACGGTCCACCAACAGGAATTTGGCTTCAGTTAACGATGACGTTTATGACGTGGTGGCCCATATTGACAATGCCGGCACAGTATACGGAATCATCGAACTAGGAATATCCACCAAATCAATCCAAAAAGTATTCACTGAAGCAAGGCAATGGGCTATCAGTATTGCATTACTGGAAATATTACTGGTAGCCATTTTCAGCTGGATACTTGGTACCTATCTGACCCACTACTTGCGCAAGCTACAGGCTGCCTCCAAAGCCATTGAGGAGTCGGGCCCCGGCCACCAATTGAAGGTGACTGGACAGGATGAATTCGCAGAGGTAGCCAAAGCCTTCAATACTATGTCCTCCAGTCTACGACGTACCTCTGAAAATCTGAAAGACAGCATCGCCTCGCGAGAACAAATGATGACTAGTTTGGAACTCAACACGGCAAAGAGCCAAGCAATACTTTCCGCCTCTCTCGATGCGGTCATCACTATCGACGAAAACGGTATGGTGATCGACTACAACGAGGCTTCCGAGCATATTTTTGGCTGGCATCACGATGAAATCGTTGGCAAAGATATGGCAAAGTGCATTATTCCATCCGAAATGCGTGAAGCCCATAACAAAGGAATGCAACACTATCTCTCTTCCGGCGAGAGTCAATTACTCGGTAGCCGTATTCAACTACCCGCATTGCACAAGGACGGACGACAGTTTCCTATTGAGATTGCAATCTGCCCGATCGATGTTCCGAGTGGCAAACTTTTCACTGCGTTTATACGAGATATCACTAAAGAGCTCGCGAACGAAACTGAGATGCGACTGATCGGTCGCGCTTTTGAAAACAGCCAGGCGATGTACATTATCGATACTCACTCTTGCGTTATTCGAGTTAACGAGGCATTTACCAAAATCAGTGGCTACAGCGAAAACGATGTACTTGGTTGTAAACCAAGCCTATGGGCTTCAGGGCAGTATGACAAAGACTTCTACGAGGAAATGTGGGCAACCCTACTCGATAAAGGTGAATGGAAAGGCGAAATACTCAACCGACGTAAAAACGACGACGTATACCCTGGATACTTGAACATCTCAGCAGTAACAGACAAACAAGGACAGGCCACTCACTACGTTGGCCAATTAGTAGACATCAGTGAACAGAAAGCTAACGAGGCGAAACTACTCGACGCTATCCAACAAGCTCGTCAAGGAGATGAGGCCAAGAGCCGATTTCTCACCGTAATGAGCCATGAAATCCGCACTCCTTTGAACGCAGTGCTTGGTATTCTCGGTCTGTTACGCGATACCCCACTAGATAATAACCAAAAGGATTTAACTAAAACAGGACGAGAATCTGGCGAGATGCTGTTGTCAATTATTAATGATATTTTAGATTTCTCAAAAATGGAAGCTAACAAGCTGGAGCTTGAATCATCCAACTTCGACCTTCATCGATTACTTAACCAGAGTATGGAATTATTAACGATCAGAGCTAAGCAAAACAATTTAATGATGAATGTCATCCTGGCTGATGACCTACCACGCTTCACGCGAGGAGATTCTAGCCGCCTGCAGCAAGTAGTTGTCAACCTAATCAACAATGCCTGCAAATTCACCCCGAGTGGCAGTGTCACGCTTCACGCCAACGCTACCCTATTATTAGATGGCCAATTCAAACTTTATTGTGAGATCGAGGACACCGGCATCGGCATTCCTGCTAACCGCCAGGATGAACTGTTTGAGGAATTTTCGATGGTAGACCAGACCCATTCCCGTGCCTACGAAGGGACAGGGCTTGGCTTGGCCATCTGCAAACGGCTGGTCTCACTTATGGGGGGGCAGATCTCGGTTCAAAGTCAACCTGACGTCGGTAGTCGATTTTGCTTTCATGTCACCATGGAAACTGCAGAGGCTGACGATATTGAAACGCCCCAGGAACTGAAACCCTTTGAGCTCCCAAGTTTCGATACCCGAATTTTGTTGGTTGAAGACAACCCAGCTAACCAGCGTGTTATTCGCGCAATACTGCGCAAAGTTGGGCTTCAGGTAGACCTTGCCAGCAATGGTCAGGAAGCAATCGAAGCGATTGCTACACTCCCCTACGATATAGTCTTGATGGATATTTCTATGCCACTGATGGATGGTATGGAAGCAACCCGTATCATTCGTAAAATGGGTGGGATTAATAGCCAAATTCCGATCGTGGCACTGACCGCCCACGCCCTCAAAGGAGACCGCGAGCGATTTATCGCCATCGGTATGAATGACTACCTAACTAAGCCCTTAGACAAGAACGCTGCCCTACGTTGCATCCATCGCTGGACCAGTGAACAATCCTATCAGGAAGCACCAACCGACAACCAACAAACCGATCAGACATCACTAGAATTTAGATATGACCCGGTAAATTACGTCGATGAAGAGGTATTACAACAATTGGTCCGTGACACATCTGCGAATATTGTTCCGAAACTATTACTAGGCTATATCGAAGACACTCATGAGCGATTGCGACAAATAAAAGGTGCGTTTAGCCTTTCCGATCCAGGGAAACTGGAGCTCGAAGTCCATACCTTGGGCAGTAGCGCTGGAGCCCACGGTAATACAGCACTGCTTGAACTGGCTAGGCATATTGAATGTTTGTGCCAACGAGGGGAGTCTGAGAACGCCATGCAACAGGTTTCACAGCTCATTGTACTTGCGGAAGAATCATTAAGACAGTTGGCTCAACGTAACGAAGCTGGTTTTGAGGCCTAGATCTCTGCCCTATGACAACGTTTTTAGTTCTGAACAAAACAATTTAAAGCGTTATCCGATGTACTTTAGATCGACATTTAAAAAAGTACTTATGGTAGATCATGATCCCAGACTGGGTGTTACCGGACATTCAGGGTATCGATGTTTTAACTGTTTTAAAAAACAGAGAATCGACGAAAGATATCTCGGTAATAATGATAACTGAGTGTAATAAGCAGGGTGAAGTAGAAGATGCCTTCAGAAGAGGTGCAGATGGTTATCTGACCAAACCCTTTGAATTATTGGAGATCGGCAGAAGAGTCAAAGAGGTGTTGGCCTAATTTGCAAAATGTAACAAAGCTATTTTTTAATTCAAGATATAGGCGCTGGTTGAAAAAATTTCCGTTGCTTAACTATAAACCTTAACTTGTCTCAAAGGCCTATATTTTGCGGTACATAATCAAACGATTCAAGCCATTGCTACTGACGTAATCCACCTGATCCATCCATCGCCTCATTATCCACCAACCACGCCCACTTTCGGCCTCTAGTGAAGGTTCAATATCTAATGGAATATTTGTCATTCTTTTACCCTCATCAGATACCTCAATACAGATAGTTTGATCTAACAGGGTCCAATATAGAGAGACCTTATAGCCGGGTTGATTATCGTAAGCATGGATAATCGCGTTGTTGACCGCCTCGGTCACGGCCGTCTGGACCTGGTAACTATTCATTTCGTCCATACCCTGTTCGTAACAAAGCGTCTTAATGCGAT
>JBLILW010000056.1:0-11993 GCA_047638435.1 Urechidicola sp. | reverse complement strand
TATAAAACTCGTCCAGATGACTAAAGATCAAACAGATCCCCGTGTATACGGACTACAATAAATTGATGTGCGACATCGACAGGGATGTCTACAGAGCACGGTCGGAGACCGTTGAGCTATGCTTTAGGAGGTTTGTCTAGACGACTAAGGAAGGAAGGTTTTAAATTTAAATAAGCCATCGCAGACCAGGTAACGGTTTTTTCTTGGGCGAGGGTGAAAACATCGATGACTGATAATTCAACTGCTATTGAACAAAGTAAGCTGCATGAAGGGCTGTGCTCACAGTTGTTATTTTGTGTATTGATGGAAATTGACGAGGTTGAATCTGCAACCATATGGTGGCATTGATGTTCGGAATCAACACTGGCGTGGGTCTCAGGGCTATCAGGACTAGCCGATAACATAGAACCGTTGGCAATAGGTGAAAATGACAGGCAAACAACGATCAGAAAACTGATAATGCTTGTTAGTCGATGTCGAACTAGTCCTTTCATAAAAGAATTATTTTTTGGAATCCTGAATAAGATCAATGGTAAAAAAATGATGTCTTTAAAATTTTTGCTTTCAAATTTACGAAATCTGACTTGGCTTGATTTAATAAGTTCATCGAAAAATATAAACCAACGATTTATTGAATGAAGGTTTCAAAACAACCAAAGGCTATAATTTTAATAACATTCAAAAAAATATTCAACAAAAACTAAACCTATATAGGTGTAACCATAGGATTTATATATTACCACGTAAACAGAATCAAGTATTTAGATAGTCTGAAATCGAATCAACAACCTGCTATTTCAGTGCTGTCCTGAAGTAAGGCTCATACCACTTCTAACTAGGTCAACATACAATTAGCCAAGCATAAAGCATTAGCTAGACAGGGTTTTTCACCTGATCGCCAAAATTAACAGCGTGCTTCCGATAAAAGCACCGCCGCCAACTTGAAGGAATTATCGTCCTTTCATGTCAATACTAGTTACTTAATCAGCATCGGGATAAGTCTTTGGTATGGTACATATCCATCAATTTTTTCACCGTTTTTCTTGAAAAACGTGGGTGTACCGGTAATGCCGACCTGATTTCCCGTGATATAACCCGCATCAACGATCTGCGCTGCCGCACAGTTACCTTCTGGTAACCCGCTGGTCTCTTCGTTCTTCGCATCGGTCATGGCCGCTGACCTGTCCTTGGCACACCAGACCGATTTCATTGTTTCATAACCTGGCCCATTTTTACCACCGCGAGCATAAGGTAAATAGCGAACCTTAATCCCACTTTCGAGCAATTTGGGCAGTTCCTTATGTAGCTTGCGACAATAAGGGCATGAAGTATCGGTGAAAATATTCAGGGTCGCCTTAATTTTACCTTCGGGTAGATAAACTACCAGATCGTCATCGCTGTAGCTTTCTATTTGCTCTACTATGATTTTTCTCCCCGACATTTCGGTCAAGTTTTGTCCGCTCTTGAGGTCGATTAAGTCTCCGGTAAAAGCATATCTTCCATCTTCACTCAGATAGATATATTTGTTTTTTAACTTAACCTGCCAGATGTTCTCAATAGCTGTTTTTTCAGGTTGCTCCAACTTGGCATTGCCCGTCCGTTGCCTAAGCAATTCTGTGATAGAGCTGCTGTCAGTTTCGACTACTTCCTCACCTACTGGTAATGCCGTTACCTGGAAACGATCTGCCCATTTCTGATAGGTATCATTCGGCCATTTAGACTGGAAGTAAGCGATCACCTGATCAATGTCACTGTCGGTTAGCTTTTGCTCAAAGGTGGGCATAACGCCGCCTAGTTTGGCGCCACCTTCAAGGATTGTTCGTTTTAATATTTTAAGATCATGATGCCAGGCATGGGCCGTGCCATTTAAGGGCGGCGGTGGATATTCTCCGTTCTCGTTGGTTTTTTTCCAGTTAGTGGTTGCTTCGGCATTTTGGCCGTGGCAAACAGCACAATTTTGTTTAAATTTCACCGCACCTTGCTTTACCTGAGCTTCAGTAAACCAACGAGGTTCGCTGGCCGCTAAAGACGACGACGTAATTAAAAGCAAATAACACAAAATCAATATTTTATTAATCATAACGTTCCTCTCAATCAGAAAAGATTTTTATGTTGTTGATAATATCGAATATACGAAACGATACTTTTCAGTTTGACTTTGGTCATCCCTAGCACTGATGGCATATCACCAAAACCCCAGTGATGTGCTTTAACACCAAGCAACGCTGCCCGGTAAAAGGTCTGGTCGCCATGGTGGGATGGTTTGTAGAAGCGATGTAAAAAAGGTGGGCCTTTATCGGTGCCAGTTAATTGCTTGCCATGACATGAAGCGCAGGAGCTTTCATACAGCACTTGTCCTTTTGCATAACTAAATGGGATAGTTATTTCGTTTTCATTACTGGCTGAATGGGTATTTAATACAAATAACAAACTGCTCAATAGTATGAGTTTTGTAGAATTTTTCATTGGATTTCCTGAATAATGGTTAAGAAAAACGTGCGAACACGTCGTTTAAAACGAGTTATTCAGGCTGTAGGGGGACGATAAACCTGGGAGGGTATTGAAGGTTCGAGTTGATAGAGGTAACTAATCCAGTAGTCGAAAGAAAGGTTATTCATAACGACTAACTTATTCGAAACAAAAAATGAAAAACCTGAACCTAGAATCAGACATCCTAACTGAAAGCACTCGTCGCTGTCGCAGATTTTACCAGCCTGTTCCATGTCATTCATGCGTTCCAGACAAGGCTCCGACATGCTATCGATTCCCTTTTGTTCGACAGACAACGCCTGCCCAACAGGCGCAAGGCTTATACATAGAATAAGAATAATTTGCAGCAGGTATTTTTGCATGATACGAATAGTATAGCCTTAAAAGGTTTTAGACTAATCTAATCATTGGGCTTCTATCTGAAATCTGGAAAAGTCTGCCGATTTTGATGGTGTATTGTTAATCTAAGGCCTAAGGTTTTGCTGCAAACCCTAACAGTACATCCCGCAGTTCTTCTTTCAAAAGGTTGTCGGCTTCACTAAGTAGCCTCTGCTGAGTGCGTTTAATATCGATTGATGACACTTTCAATGGCCACCGCTGTACGCCAATATTATTGCCAGCTGTATCTATCAGGTTGATTTCCATGGTACCTCGTAACCAGAACCAGCCATTTTTCTTAAGCACTGGGTCAAGCAGGGTTTGAATTTTAAGTTGATAATCGAAGGTGTTATTGTTTATCGAAAAGCCCGCGCCTGCTGCGGCACCACTGACTACTTTCGCCAGTTCATTGCTCATATCGCCAGAGGCCATGGGGCTAATGCGAACCTTCTTCAGCAGGGCATCGCGACTTCGAACTAGTTCCGCCAGTGCTAGGTTTGCCGGTTTTCCAAAGCCACCAAGATCGACTACCTGCAAGGAGCTTTGCACGACAATGCGCTGCTGTTGAGTGTTGATGGCGAGTTGCACTAACGCAGCACGCGTGAGCAGTGCCGGTTCGACTTCGGCCTGTAAAAGACGTTGTTGGCTTCGCTGGTCAAGTGTTTTCAGTTCTTGCTCTAGCCGTTGTCGAGTTTTGTTGCGTGACAAAACTGCTAACGCGTAATGTGTGTCCTGTTTTGGGTCATACCATTGCTCAGCAATTTCGACACCTTTTAAAGTACGCGAGGTATAGGTGAAGAGTTGGCGTGATATTTTTTGATTTAACGACTTCAGCATTTCGCCATTAGCCTGTTCGCTGGTAAAGGTTTGGGTTTGTTGGCCACTTTCTTTTAGTCCGACTTCAAATTGTTTTGCTAGGTCGCTACGCGCACGATCTTTGGCGTCGCCCAAGGTTAGCGCGCTACCTTGGCCACTCAGATAAAGTGATGAAGCATATTTTTTGCTCTGACCATTGACCCAATCGGGTCGGGCGTCGGGATCGACGACTGAAGTAAAACTGCATGCCGATGTTAATAGTGATAGGAGCAAAACGATGGCGATGTTAATTTTCATGTCTATTTACTCCGTGGGGTCACGTAGGAATCCGGCCAGTGATAACTGAACAACCGTGACTCTCCTTTGTTAATGTCTACTTCCTGCCAAGTCTGTATTGTACCCGGCAGGTTTGATCCTGACAGACTGAGCGTCAAATCATGGTTGCCTGCCGGCAGATTTAAACGCATTATCAGAATTTGCTGTGGCAGTGTGTTCCAGGCGCGTGTATCAGCCTGTTCGGTCAGAAATGTAGCAATGTTCAGGGCCAAGCTGAGTAGGGGTGAATTATCGCGGGTCTTATCAACAGCCGCGTTCTTGATGCTGACTCGGGCAATCGTGCGCGCGATGATAGCGGGCATTTCATTTTCCAGTGACGCCCTAGCCTGGTTATCGAGTTCAGCGATTAACTCAGAGCTCGTGCTCAAAGATTCGGCGCTTAATTCGGCGCGATGAACTGTGACCGCCCGGTGCTCGTAAAAGGGGGTTGAAATCCGATGCAGTTGGTCATCAGTTGGACTTTGCACAGCGATCTCTAAACTTTGTTTGCGTGGCATGAGGCCGTTAAAAACAAGCGCTATCGCATGCGCTTGCTGATTGACTTCCTGCTGATTAGGCCAGGATTTGAGCGCAAATTCAGCTAAGAATTTTTTATGTTCATCGTTTAGACCGAGATAGTCAGTTAGGCGCAGCAAGTCTTCTTTTAACATCAGCGGAATGGCACTGTTGTAACTCCCGTAAGCCTGATAAGCCTTGCGATAAGAGATAAGTGCATTATCCAGTTCCCGGTTGAACTCAAACACCAGACCCGACAGGTAGCGTGCAAAGGGTATCTGGATGTCATCTTGCTGCTTGAGCAATTCGTCGAGCTGTAATATCTCGACGCGAGCTTCGCCGAATTGTTGCAATTGCAAATAGTTAATGGCCTGGAAACAATGCACCAAAACTTGCTCGAAGACTCGGGGTAGGTAACTGCGCTGGGAATCGTTGATCGACACCGCCGCGGCCTGTTCTCGAATGCTGATGGCGTCGAGTGTCTGAGTCAGCGTTTTGGCCTCTTCAAAAGCGCGATTACTATCTTCAAATCGCTCTTGCATGCGCAATAACATCGCTTTGTCGAGCAGGTAGAGGGTCTTGTTTCGATCCTCAGGTTTATGACTTTCGAGCGTCGTCAGAGCCTGTTCAGGCTGCTGCCTTAGCAGGTAAGACTCGACTTCACCACGGTCGAGCGTAACACTGACACAGGCGCTCTGCGTCAAAACGATGGCGCCAAGGACTAAAGGCAGCACATATTTCGTAGTGCCTATGTTGTTCTTCAGACGCCCCAATTTCATTCGCTTCACATGCGGTAGTTATTAACTTACGACCTAGCGGGCCTAAAGACGGAAAGTCGATTTGTCGACAAGCTTCTTAATTTTCTTTTGTCCAGCCCAGACCTTGCGGTTATCCGTTAGGCTGATCAGATTTAGATCTACCTGATAAAAACGGACCTGCTCATTGCCTTCACTATCCAGAATTGTATTGATCGAACCCTTGAGCATGAAATCGGCACCTAATTCCTGCCCCATTTGTTTGGCAGTATCACTACTGGCATTGAGTTCCTGGTCTTTGCGTTCGGTTCGAATTTCACCGCGCTCCGTTTTTGAGGCAACAAAATCAACCCCACCGGAATTGATTAATTCTCGCTCAATATCGTTGATAAAGGCCGAGACATTGATGTGTTCATGGCTGAGGTTACGAACTTCACCGACGATTACTGCGGGTCGGTTACCCTTGTCTGCGATAAAACGTTCAATCCACGGGCGACCTAACACATCGCGAATCATTTCTTCTGATACCAGGCGTGAATCGGTATCGTTCCACTCACCGCTGAGGTCGGTAACTTCGCCTGCATCCAAGCGTTTAACGCTGGTGGAACAGCCGTTTAGGATCATGCCACCGGATAGAACGGCAATCAGAGTGAGGCTATTGGCCCATCGGTTTGTCATTGTTTAGCTCCTGTTAATCGATCAAAAATAGAATTGCCCTGTTGAGCAAGAAATTCGCGCAGAGCAGGGCTCATAGCCTGTGCCTTCTCTAAGGTTTGCTGTACTCGGTCTAAATCAAGCTCGGCCAGTGACCAGATGGAACCCGTGTTGTCGTCCTGCCATCGAGCAATGATTTTAACACCGGTTAAATTAATGTGGGTCAGGTTGTCGATCTGGTGGGATACTGCCTGATCGCTCACTTGTTCACCACCCTGGATCGCTGCAGCGCTGTAATCCTTTGAAGCGACGGTGAGGTAGGAGCTGAATATTCGCGCGACTTCGGCACGGGCGCGATCATCAGCCGTATTTTTTTGCAACGAGTGATCACCCATCGCAGGTGCAGAGCCGATACCGTGAAATAGCCGACCATCCTCGTCGACGAGCATTTGATTACCTTCGTTGACCCAGTCGGGAGCACCGTCAATGTTGAGATCACTTTCCACCATAGTTTTAGTACTACACCCGACGAAAAGCAGAACGCTGACGATCAAGGTGCCGATGCTAATGTGACTTTTTTTCATGGTTACAAATACCTCACTAATTGATGCGGCTTTAAGTTCTCTATTATGGGCCTTGTCAGCATTTTTCATTGATAATTATACCTGTTCAGATAACGTATTTGTGAATTGAGTCACCTTCTTTTTTGACTGACTACTAGCTATCGTTAAATGAGAATATTTAAACTGCCAGCATTATATTAGTGACACTTATTTTTGTCGGATGTTCAAGTCATTCTGACTTGAATTTTCTCCCGGAAAAATTTATCGCGACAGGGTTATTTATTTTTTGACTAAATCGACTATTTTTTGTTGAACGTCATCGATGTTTTCGTAAACAATACCATGACGATCTGCTTCAATTATCGTAATGGACTTGTCTTTTGCTTCTATATGTTGATACAAGCTTTCTACACTGGAGGGCTCTACCACGGGGTCATTTTTAGCCTGGAACAAGTGGAGTTTGGCGTTTATCTTTAGTGGTTCACTCATTAATTGATAAACCAGTTGCTGTAATTGATACAGCGCACGAATCGGTATGTGTTGATAATTAACCTCAGGGTGTTCAGGATTATTGGGTTGGAACGGAACAATGCCGTCCATTTTGATCAGTCGGGCTAACCTATTAGCATGGTGAAGCAATGGAACAAATTTCAGGTTTTTGTTTTTGAAGTCGACCGGAGCCGAAACACTAATCACTGATTTTATTTTTTTGTGGGGGTGCAGTGAGGCCTGCATTAAAGCGAGCAGACCGCCAGTAGAAAATCCAACAATGTGAATACTATGACTAAAGGCTTTAATAATATCGTAACCACGGGTGACAGAATCCAGCCATTCATGCCAATCACGGTCTCGTAGATCCCAGGGAGACGTTCCATGACCTCTTAATCGAACACCTAACACATGATGTCCTTGTCTGTGGAGCCGATCACCCAGACTACGCATTTCTGCAGGACCCGCCAAAAAACCATGTATTAACAACACAGCACTAGCGGGCTCTTTTGCTGCTTTAAGAAAAAACCAGTTTGGGTCAGCCGTCGCAGTTTGTTGTTGATTGATATCATCATATTTTGATTTGTTATATTTTTTCTTATCCCATTCAGTAATGATTTCCTGGTCATTAAATCGATATCGAGCAAATTGCCTGGCGCTCATTTCATCCACATGAGTGATGCTTGACTCGATCATGCTTGTCGCCTGTTTAAGTGGTGATATTTCATTCGCATAAACGGAAATCAAGTTTTCGGTTCGAATTTCGTCAATTTCAAATTCTTGGATTAATTTTTTATCGAGCACGTAATAGCCCTTGTCAACATGCACCAATGCCAGCGATTTAGCGGTTATTAAAAACTGATCTAGTCGGCTAGTGCCTTGATTGATAAGCGCACCATATTCTTCAGGGTTCCGCAGACTACGATGTAGGCAATAATTCGTCGACTGTATTTTCTTGATGCTGAAATACAACATCTTATGGAATCGAGCACAGTTGAGTTTACGTAACCCTCGGTTGAAGAGCGCCAAAATTAAATAAGAAGCAATATGGCTTAAATTAATGGTGACTGCCTCATACATCGACTGCATGTAGTCATCACGAACTTTATTACTCTTCGCCTTCATTCCGAGTGAGTGTAGCTTGCCGCCCAGATTTCCTTTGTCTGGTTGCAGTTTAAATAATTCAGATAACGAATCGAATCGATGCGCCACGCTGGGCAGCATCTTTTTTTCCCACCATCGCCAATAGTCACCGGCGACAATGGGCTTTGCAAAGTGGATGTCCATATCGGTATCTTTAAATAGTAAATTGCCTTCGATGATCAGCTCTTCGGCAAATCTCTTATTGATGCCTTTACTAAATAGCTTAACAACCTTATGCAAAATATTGTCGCTGACGCGAATCGGGTAAAAGGTAATATTGCTGGGCACAATGACTGTCGGTTTAAGCGCCCTTACCATCAGTTCTTCGCTAGAGTTAAACCCGAGCTGCTCCGCCCAAAGCTCGACCTGCTGAAAATTACCCTTCGAAAAGTCGCGTAAAAGTGCTGTTTTAAAAGCATCCAGTGCCATTGCGATAACGGCAGCACCACTGTGATGCTTACGACGGATGTTTGCTGTTCGAGAAAAAATATTGTATTGACCATGCTGATCTATTACTTGCCTATCTTTCACCATACCCCCTTCGGGAAATATGATGAGCTTTCTGCCGTGCAATACTTCTTTAGCTAGAAAAGGGAATAAGTTGGGAAGATCATTTGGCACAACACCAATAGAGTAGAGAAACTGACTAAATCGTTCATCACCGTCAAAAAATTCAGGCGAGGCGACCGAGCGACAATAAGCGCCGGTTGCTTCATGGAGCAGATACTGCGGGATAAAGGTCTCGAATCTTGCAAAATGGTTAAACAAAAAAATATCGCCTGTCTCAGATACTCTCTTGGCAGCGAGTTCTTCTTCGTGTAACTTGATATTGAGCTTCAGCAGTTTCTTCGTAGTTCGAAACGCCCGCACACACAAATTGTAGGTCGATGCATTAATAGTGAGGTCTGGGGTCTTGTCTACCATGGGTGGCTTCTAGTTTTGGCATTGCTAAACTTACAGATTATAGCCCTGTTCTTAAAAATAAAGTTGCATAAGTGGCAACTTCAACTACTTTCATAACGAGAAAGATAAAAAATTAATAAAGGATTCAGATTATCAATCAACTACCGCCAAAAGTTTTATACTCTACTGGCTATATCAGCACCGTGAAGCGGCGTTTTAACCTCGTTTTTTTTCTGTTGATTGCAATCATTGGTCAGAACGCTATTGCCGCCGCTAATCACAATGACATTCGAGTCGTCATTGATGTATCGGGCAGTATGAAAGAAACGGATCCACTCAACCTTCGTATTCCTGGCATGAAAATGCTAAACGGTTTGATACTTGATGGTTCGTATGCCGGCGTCTGGAATTTTGGACGTTATGTCGATATGACAGTGAAGTGGGGGAAAGTAGACAACGCCTGGCGCAAACAAGCTGATATAGGTGCTGCTAAAATACACTCTAGAGGACTTTATACCAATATTGAAAGCGCGTTGGCACAAGCTACCCTTGGTTGGGAGAAAGCAGATACTAAAGCAAAACGCAGCATTATCTTACTTACTGACGGGCAGGTTGATATTTCCAAAGATAAGAACAAGAACAAAGCTTCGCGCAAAACTATTCTAACGAAAAGCATTCAAGCATTGAAAAAATCAGGTGTAAAGGTTCACGCTATTGCTCTATCTAAAGATGCAGATGAGACCTTGCTCAAGCAATTGGCACTTGAGACCAGCGGGTCGTTCGAAACCGCCGAATCAGCCGAAGAGCTACAAAAAATATTTCTCAAGTTATTCGAACGTGCAACTGAGCCTGATATGATCGAATTAGAGGGTAATGAATTCACCATCGATAAAAGTATCAAGGAGCTGACTCTACTCATATTCCGTCCAAAAGGGAGCATATTGACACAGTTATACCCACCTGGTGCGACAGTCATTAATTCTAAACTAAAAGGTGAGTCGACCTGGCGTATCGAAGAAGGCTATGACTTAATCACCATAAAAGAACCGATAGTGGGTATTTGGAAGATCGATGCCTATAGCGATTCAGACAATCGCCTGATGGTCGTTACTGACCTCAAATTAAACTTACTTGATGTTCCCACGTACATGACACCTTCGCAGCCGTTGAGCATCGCTGCAGAATTGTATAATAAAGGCAAAAAAATCAGTAAAAATAGTTTTTTACGGTTCGTCGAATTTGGCTTAATGCATATTGATGAAAGCGACACTGAAAACCAACTGGTGCTAACCCACAGCGAAGTACGTGAAGACAAAGGGCAATACCTGCATCTATTTGAAGGGAGTTTAGCGGAGGGAAAGCATCAATTTATTGTGACGATTGATAGCCAGACATTTAATCGCAGCAAACGTATCGATGTTGAGGTGCAATGGCCAGTCAAAGTTGAAATTAAACCAATAGCCGAGCCAGGCACCTATCGCCTTACCATTCAAGCACGAGAGGAATACCTAAACCCTGATACACTTCAACCAAATGTCCAGATTAAAACCCCCAATGGTGAGCAACTGG
The DNA here is from genome assembly GCA_047638435.1 of Urechidicola sp. GTDB lineage: Bacteria > Pseudomonadota > Gammaproteobacteria. The sequence continues at coordinate 1,402 of JBLILW010000056.1, read as the reverse complement.
CGTTGAAGTTATTCAATATTTCAAATGTTTGGGAAGCAGAGGTCAAAACCAATCAAGCGGGTCTGTATCAGGTTCTCATTGATATTACAGCTCAATCTGTAAATGGCGAAAAACTAAAATACGATCTCGGTGCATTTTCGATGGTGGGAGTTTATAAAATACCTGAGGTCGAAATAGTGTCTAAATCTGACCTTAACGACGGGGCAGATTTAGATTCAATTAAGGAAGAGGTCGCCGTTCTCGAAGAAAAGACTAATTGGACACAAATATTGATTATTGTCGGCGCAACTAATTTGGCGCTCATTTTAATCATTGGTGGTATATACTTTATGTTTCGAAGAAGTTCTAAAAATGTGGAGTTTTCACTGGATGATGAACTGATCAGCGAAACCAAACCAAAAGAAGACGAATCTTTTAATGTCTGATATGAACTCACTTACGGTGATTTTGCTCGCGGAAGCCTGTGCTATCTTACTGATTGCGCTTATTGCTGTGCTCTGGTTCCAATTCAGGTCTAAAAGCAAACTTAGAAAGGCCGTTCAACAACTTGTTTCTCAGATCAAAACTCAGTCGAAAACACGAACTGAAGAAACAGGGTCGTTTTTGCAGGAGTTTTATGGTCAGAGTGATGAGGAGCTGGCTGTTGCGGTAGCTGACATCGGCAAACAAGAGAGACGTTTTTTTCAAAATATGGTCGATGTACTGATTTTATCTGACCCTAACAAAATAATAAGCCTTGACGCATCCGTCGCCGAGTTGATCGATACCTATAAAAATTTGAAACCAAAACATGTTGAAGCTACAACTGAATCAGGGGCCGTTGATTTAGCTACGCTGAGAGCTGAAAATGAAACTCTGACTGTAGAGCTGGAAATAACCCGTGAAACCATGTCAAGCATGATATCTGAATTTGGCGCCATGTTTGGCGGAGGTGGCGACAATGATACTAAATATTTTAATAACCCAAGTGCTGTTCGTGACGCTGTAGGCACACAGAGTGGAAAAGACATCAATAAAATAAAAAAGTAGGTGATTCACCTTAAGCTAATTCGTTCAGGATATTATAAAGACACACTGTATCAGCAGAAGTCAGTATTGTGTGTCAGTAGCCGATGACTGGGCATTAGACGTTATTGAGTCTCTTTCAATGGTCGATATAGAGATTAGCGTCGACTAAGGGCATACCACCCTAGGCAGAACGCTTGTACAACAATCAAATAAATGAATACTTGCTGGTAACCCTCTGCGGCATAACTCCCTGCACTATCGGAAGGAAAAGCGTCAATAACAGCACCGATTCCCCATTGTGTAAAAAAGCCAACGACAAAGACCAGGAAATTCAAAGCGGTGTTGGCACGTCCAGCGTACTGTGCCGAGAAGCGCTGTGAGAGCGCCGCATAGG
>JBLILW010000055.1:0-11998 GCA_047638435.1 Urechidicola sp. | reverse complement strand
ACCAGCTCGTGTTTATAGCTGGTACAAGAGCTCTGTTGCAAGAACTTAAGTTTAAGTTTAAGGGTAAGAGTAAGAGTAAGAGGCTGTTACATAAATGAACAACCCTCTCACGACAAACCCTTTTACGATAAATAATACACATATAAACATTCAATCTGAGGTCACAAAAAATGATTGAGATAGATCTGGATAAATCAGAATTACGCGACTTAAATGCAACACTGCATAGTGTTGATGGCAAGAAAGGCGAAAAATCTTATAAAGTCATCAACCCAAAAGGTAAGCACAATATTGCTGTGGGTGTTGATGGGGAACTGGATATAACGATTGAAGGCCACGCAGGACATTATGTCGGCGGCATGAACAAGCATGCCAATATTACCGTCACCGGAAATGCTGGTGCGGGCCTGGCTGAAAATATGATGTCTGGTGTCGTTCGAGTCAAAGGTAATGCTTCACAATATACCGGGGCTACGGGTCGTGGTGGACTCGTAGTGGTAGAGGGTGATGCTGCGGCACGTTGTGGAATTTCTATGAAGGGCATTGACATTGTTGTTGGTGGCAATGTCGGTCACATGTGTGCCTTTTTGGGGCAGTCAGGCAATGTCGTAGTCTGTGGCGATGCAGGCGATGCTTTTGGTGACTCAATCTTTGAATTGAATCTTTTTGTTCAGGGTGAAGTCAAGAGCCTGGGTACGGACTGTGAAGAAAAGGAGATGGATGCCGAAAAATTGGCAATTCTAACCGATCTCCTCGATAAGGCTGAAGTCGAGGCTGACCCAAAGAAATTCAAGGTCTATGGCCCAGGTAGAAACCTTTATAACTTCAAGGTCGATAATGCCGTTTTATAGGTTTATATAAGGTTCATATATTGAGCCATAAACCATAATCGATAGTGAAATAATTAATAGCCAATAGATAAACTAATAGGCTTGGCCTATTACAGACCAGAAGAGGTAACAAAATGAGTGATCCTACTGATAAAAAGCAACCCGATGCGTATGAAGAGCATCCAGAACTGCAAGAGTCTGCTACTTGGACCCGGCAGACCATCAAGGAGATACAGCGCGCAGCAACTGAGGGGATTTACAGTATTCGCGGTGGTGGCGCCAAGCGCAAAGTACCTCATTTTGATGATCTGTTATTCCTCGGTTCCAGTATGTCGCGTTACCCGCTTGAGGGATATCGTGAGGCATGTGACACTGATGTGAAACTGGGCACACGCTTCGCGAAGAAGCCATTACATCTAGATATCCCTATTACCATTGCTGGCATGAGTTTTGGTGCCTTGTCTGCTCAGGCAAAAGATGCTCTTGGTAAAGGCGCTGCTGCGATGAACACCACGACCACCACCGGTGATGGTGGTATGACTCAGGAAGAACGCGCTTCTTCCAAGACACTCGTGCTGCAGATGTTGCCATCACGCTACGGTATGAACCCAGATGACTTGCGTGCAGCTGATGCCATTGAAGTTGTCTGTGGTCAGGGTGCGAAACCAGGTGGCGGCGGCATGTTGCTGGGGCAGAAAATAAGTGACCGTGTTGCACAGATGCGGACACTTCCGAAGGGTATCGATCAACGCAGTGCCTGTCGCCATCCTGACTGGACCGGCCCTGATGATCTGGAAATTAAAATCGCAGAAATCCGTGAAATTACAGATTGGGAGAAGCCAATCTACGTTAAGGTCGGTGCAACTCGTACCAAATATGACGTACAGCTTGCAGTTAAAGCTGGCGCGGATGTTATCGTTGTTGACGGTATGCAAGGCGGCACAGCGGCGACTCAGGACGTGTTCATGGAGCATGTTGGTCTGCCAACACTTCCCGCCGTCCGTATTGCAGTTGAAGCCCTCCAAGAGATGGGTATGCACCGTAAGGTCCAGCTGATTGTCTCAGGCGGTATTCGCAATGGTGCGGACGTCGCTAAGTGTATGGCGTTGGGTGCAGATGCTGTTTCTATCGGAATGGCAGCCCTATATGCGCTGGGTTGCAACTCTCCAAAATATGATGCGGAATATCGAAAAATGGGTTCAGCATCCGGTTATTATGACGCTTATCATATTGGCCAGTGTCCTGCTGGTATTACTACTCAGGATCCTGAACTAGCAAAAAGATTTGATGTTAAGCTGGGTGGTCGCCGTGTTGAAAATCTCTTAAAAACAATGGTTCTTGAAGCCCAGACACTGGCACGCGCTTGTGGTAAATCACATTTACATAACCTGGAACCAGAAGATTTAGTCGCTCTGACGTTGGAAGCTGCTGCCATGGCAAAAGTGCCTTTGGCTGGTACCGATTGGTATCCGGGAAAGGGATCGTTCTAAGACAGTTAAGGGGCTTTGGTTAGGTTGTCAAAATTAAGCAAAGCCTTTTAGGATCGTAGATTTAGTGATCGTTGATAAGACATAGTCTATGAGCAATTGTTAACACAATAAATAAAGAGGAGTCCATCTAATGGAAAAAGATTTAGAGAAAATTGCAAAAGAGAAAGGTATTAAGTACTTCCTGGTTAGCTGGGTTGATATGTTTGGCATGTTGCGTTCTAAGTTAGTGCCGACTCGTGCCATTAAAGGCATGCAGGAGAACGGTGCAGGATTTGCGGGTTTTGCGGCCTATCTTGATCTGACGCCAGCGCACCCCGACTTGTTTGGTATGCCTGATCCTGACAGCTTCATTCAGATTCCATGGCAAAAAGAAATTGGCTGGGTTGCCTGTGACCTTTGGATGGGTGGCAAGCCGCTTGAGGCTTCTCCTCGCGTAGCACTTAAAAATCAGTTAGCACGTGCAGAGAAGTTGGGCTATCGCATGAAGACAGGTGTTGAATGTGAATTTCACTTGATCAACAAAGAAGGTACAGCACTGGCCGACGATATGGATACTCATTCTAAGCCATGTTATGACCAACAAGCGGTGATGCGCCAGTATCCCATCATTAGCAAAATTGCTGATGCTATGCTTGAGCTGGAATGGAATCCTTATCAAAACGATCACGAAGACGCGAATGGCCAGTTCGAAATGAACTGGGATTATGATGACGCGCTGAAAACGGCTGACCGCCACGTATTCTTCAAGTATATGACTCGTGCAATCTGTGAAGAGCATGGTATTCGTGCGACTTTCATGCCCAAACCTTTCATGAATTTGACCGGTAATGGTTGTCATGCACACATGTCTATCTGGGATCTTGATGGCAAGAAGAACCTGTTCAGCACCGACGGTGAAGATCCTCGTGGTCTTGGATTGTCTCCTTTGGCATATCAGTTCCTCGGTGGCATCATGGAAAGCGCAGTTGACTTAACGGCGATCTTTAACCCAACAGTTAACAGCTTTAAGCGAATCAATGCACCACGCACACTATCTGGCGCAACCTGGGCACCGAATGCAGTTACCTACGGCGGCAACAATCGAACTCACATGGTACGAGTACCTGATCCAGGTCGATTCGAGCTTCGCTTGATGGACGGTGCGGTTAACCCTTACTTGCTACAAGCAGGTATGTTAGCAGCAGGTCTTGACGGCGTAGAAAACAATCGTGACCCAGGTGATCCATTAGACATCAACATGTACGAAGAAGGTCATTTGGTGACAGACGCACGTCATTTACCTGAGAACTTGCTTGACGCGATTCGTTTGTTTGACAATAACAAAATCATGCGTAAAGCACTGGGTGACGAATTCGTTGATGCCTTCGTTAAGCTGAAGATGCGAGACTGGAATGAGTTTACTCATGACCTAAGCCCATGGGAACGCCAACATACACTTGATTGCTAATTCAGTTAGTTCACGTTCAATTGGCTTAAAAAATATAAAAAAACCCTCATTGATGCCGTGGTAACGATGAGGGTTTTTTAATTTTTGGTGGGTGAAACTGGCCAGCGAATAGCGGGCTATGCTCCGATTATTACACCGTTGGTTTGTCGCCTGATATTATGCACCACCCCCTAAGATCAAGCATTTTCGCCCTAGCTATGAACGATTTATGCATTCAACATAGAAATGGATGAATAAAGAAAACAAATAAAGAAAATTAATCTTAGTTTTGAAAAAAATGGGTTGAATGTGTCGTTTTTGAGATACCTTCACTCACGGTTGGAAACTATGATTTGTGTCGCGTTTGCTGGTAGGCAACTGCGAATATTTTGCTTCATACCTTTATCAATACGCGGGTATGAGTTCCGGGCAACGAGTCGTTACTGTTCGGTTTTTAACAACTTAGATAACGAATTCAACCCACGTATTTGGAGAATAAACATGGCTAAAAGTGACATTGAAATTGCACGAGAAGCAACCCTGAAACCAATTTTTGAAATTGCAGATAATCTCGGTATCCCAGCGGATGCGCTGATGCCTTATGGCCATGACAAGGGAAAATTATCAGCTGAATATATTAAATCGTTAGAAGGCAAAAAAGATGGCAAGTTAATTCTGGTCACTGCCATTTCACCAACACCTGCTGGTGAAGGAAAGACCACAACAACAGTGGGTCTTGGTGATGGCTTAAACAGCATCGGCAAAAAGACAATTATGTGTCTACGTGAGCCAAGTCTAGGCCCTTGTTTCGGAATGAAAGGTGGTGCCGCTGGTGGTGGTTACGCTCAGGTTGTACCAATGGAAGATATCAATCTTCATTTCACCGGTGACTTCCACGCAATCGGCGCAGCGCATAACTTGCTAACTGCTTTGATCGACAATCACATTCACTGGGGCAATGCGTCTGGCCTTGATCCACGTCGCATCACCTGGAAACGTGTTATCGACATGAACGACCGCACATTACGTGATATCACTATTGGTCTTGGCGGACCTGGTAACGGAACACCTCGCGAGAGTGGATTCGACATCACTGTTGCATCAGAAATCATGGCTATTTTCTGTTTGTCGACTGACCTTGACGACCTAAGCCGTCGTATCGGTAACATCGTTGTTGGTTACACTCGCGAACTGACGCCAGTATTGGCGAAGCAAATGAATGCTCAGGGCGCAATGACAGTGTTGTTGAAAAACGCTTTCATGCCTAACCTAGTCCAAACATTAGAAAACAATCCTGCGTTCATCCACGGTGGGCCATTCGCTAACATCGCACACGGTTGTAACTCTGTTATTGCCACTAAGACAGCATTGAAACTAGCTGACTATGTTGTTACTGAAGCAGGCTTTGGTGCTGATCTAGGTGCTGAAAAATTCTTCGACATCAAATGTCGTAAAGCGGGTCTTACGCCTGCTGCCGTGGTGCTTGTTGCCACTGCCCGTGCGCTTAAAATGCACGGTGGTGTTGCGAAGGATCAACTCTCTGGTGAAAACGTTGAAGCAATCACAGCTGGCTGTGAAAACCTTGGACGTCACATCCGTAACCTGGGCCAATTTGGTGTTCCAGTGACGGTTGCGATCAACCGCTTCTCGGCTGATACAGAAAGTGAGCTGGCAGCAATTTCAGCTTACTGTGCAGATCTAGGTGTTAAAGTATTTGATTGTAACCATTGGGGTGAAGGTAGTGCTGGTGTTCAGGAACTTGCGACTCACGTAGCTGCAGTTGCTGATTCTGGTGAAGCTAATTTCAAAACACTTTACGACGATGAAATGACTTTGTGGGATAAAGCCAACCACATTGCTACAACGCTATACGGTGCTGCTGGCATCATTGCTGACAAGAAAGTACGCGATCAATTTGCTAAATTTGAAGCAGACGGATACGGTAAGTTCCCAGTTTGTATGGCTAAAACTCAGTACAGTTTCTCAACTGATCCAGCACTATTAGGCGCACCAACAGGGCACGAAGTGCCTGTCCGTGAAGTTCGTTTGTCAGCGGGTGCAGAGTTTATTGTTGTCGTTTGTGGCGACATCATGACAATGCCTGGTTTACCACGAGTACCATCAGCCGACAGTATATGCCTGAATGACAAAGGCCAGGTTGAAGGATTATTCTAGGATCTTGGGGCGTCTCTAAAAAATAGTGATGTTCCTTTAGTTTCAGTTTCGGGCAGTGGTTTTAAAAACCACTGCCCGAGTTTTATAAAAGAAGCTTTAATAAGAGTATGTAATGCAACAACCATTGTCTCAGGCTGAACTATTCAAACGTTTTTTGTCGTGGCAGTGCCGTTTACGTAAAATGTGTGTACGTGAGCTGGGTGGTCAACCATCCATTGGTATGACGTCTGGTGTTTTTTCAGTCGAACGAGACGAAGATGACGAAAAAAGCCGATTAAACTTCCTTATCGTGAAGCAAGACCCGGTAGATGTAACAGCTGAATTTACCCACATCATCCGCAAAACCCTCGACACAAAAGACTGGCTCACAAATGGCCTACGAATTTTATCCGAGCGTCATTATCAAGATGACTTCAACTTCTCTAATCAGTTAACAGCCTTGTTTGGTTTCGACTCAGCCTTGGCTGATGCATTACTGAAAGCTGGCCAATGTCATCTCAAATTTAAGCAAGACAGCGTCGAATACGCCTTTGACTTCGATGTCACCGAACTACCCGAACAAGACGAAGCGCACCAAGCCACCTATTGGCATAACCACCTATTCAATCCTTCAATGCCAGGAAAAGTCCGAGTGCTAGGTTTTGAGCCCAGACTTTAAATAAAAATACTGTTTTTGGTGTTTATGTCTGTTTATCAGCTGCAGGTTTGGTGAGCGCTATTGTGTTATGAGGCTTGCTTCGGAAGATGTTGCGCTTTTCCGCCCTACTATACAACCCGTTTAACTTGGCTATTATCGCCAAAATTTTTGTGCTTTTGAGAGCCTTATAAGTGAGCAGTGAATTCCTTGTTTGAGTCGTCAGTCTATAATCGAACTGGTGAAGACGGATTAAACTCTTGGACCAAAGAGTTCACCCCGTAGGTTGGGAAATCGAAGCGCCTTCGGATGTACGAATTAGCGAAAGATATTAAAATTTTAGAAGGCCTAGTTAAATTACCCACTTTTTACAGGCAAGCTTAATTCACAGGTAAATACAAAGTTCTCTTTCGCTACGTTGTTGGTCTGGATCTGGTTTTGATTCAAAGTGCTCAATAAATCGGATGTATTCCGCTGGGAAGCCATGCTCAATTGCACCTCTCAATACATGTTCTTTGTACCAGTGGTAGGGTGTCATCGAGGTGTCAATATTAAGTGCAGTGTAGGTGAAGGCGGATAGGGTTTCTTCAGAATGGGTGGTGACTTCGACTTGCTTCGAATCATAATCCCAGCCCAGTCCTTCGTACTGGTCGAGTATTATTTGGTCTTCGTCAGAGACTTGATAGATAACGCCGATGACAATGTCAGCTGAATTCCCGGTGAACTCGACATCGCATTTGCCAGATTCTCCGGCATCGTTTTTTCGGAAACTGAGTCGGTGTTGTTTTAGCTGAGCAATAGCTAAAAATCTGGCCATTGGCAATCGTTGCAAAAGTCGGTGACTGGCCATGTTAGACCCGAATGCAAAGTAGTTAGTTTGCATTCGGGTCTCTGTCAGAATGGGATTAAGTTAAACCCAGCAACCTTAATTTCTAGAAGCGCGCTTTCTTTCGTTTTCAAGCAGGTGTTTTTTACGAATACGAATGTTCTTTGGTGTCACTTCGACTAGCTCGTCGTCGTCAATAAATTCTAGAGCCTGTTCCAGAGTAAATCGAATCGGTTTTACGAGGATCAAATTTTCATCAGTACCCGCTGCACGGATATTATTGAGCTGCTTACCTTTTAAAGGGTTAACGCCCAAATCGTTGGCTCGAGCATGAATACCAACAACCATGCCTTCGTAAACTGCTTCGGCGTGTCCTATCATTAACTTACCGCGTTCTTGCAAGTTGAATAGTGCGTAGGCAAGTGCTTTTCCAGTAGCGCTAGCAATCAATACGCCATTTTTACGTTGTGCGATTTCGCCAGAAACCCTTGGCGCATACTCGTCAAATACGTGATAAAGCAATCCGGTACCTGAGCTTAAAGTCATGAATTCAGCCTGAAATCCAATCAAGCCGCGAGATGGAATGACATAGTCGAGTCGAACGCGACCTTTTCCGTCAGGCATCATGTTTTTCAGCTCGCCCTTACGGCTACCCAGTGCTTCCATTATGGCGCCCTGGTATTGATCTTCGGTGTCTACTGTCAATTGTTCGAAAGGTTCGCAAACAACGCCATCGACTTCTTTAAGAATAACTTCGGCACGCGATACCGAAAGCTCAAAGCCTTCGCGACGCATGGTTTCAATCAAAATGCCCAGGTGTAATTCACCACGGCCTGATACCCGAAACTTGTCTGAATCGGGTAGTTGCTCGACTCGTAATGCCACGTTGTGCAGGCATTCACGTTGTAGGCGTTCATCAATTTGACGCGAGGTCAGGTACTTGCCATCCTGTCCCGAGAAAGGTGAACTGTTGATACTAAATGTCATGTTAACCGTTGGTTCATCAACGGTAAGTGGTGGCATTGCTTCAACGGTATTGCGATCGCACAAGGTGTCAGAAATATAAAGCTCTTCGATACCAGAAAAAACAATAATGTCACCAGCCTTGGCTGATTCTGTTTCGATACGCTCAAGTCCTTTGAAGCTAAATATCTGCATCATTCGAGCATCACGAATTTTGTCATCTGCACCGATGATCTTGACAGGTGTGTTGCGGTTAATCGTGCCGCGCGTGATTCGGCCGATACCTAATACGCCTTTGTAACTATCGTAGTCAAGGCTAGAAATCTGCATTTGGAATGGGCCGTCGACTTCTACTTGGGGTGGCGCAACATTTGCGATCACTGACTCAAACAGTGGTGTCATATCGCCATCACGATCTTCATGATTGGTCGAAGCGTATCCGTTAAGCGCTGACGCATAAATAATGGGAAAGTCGAGTTGCGCATCATTGGCACCGAGTTGATCAAACAAATCAAAAACCTGGTCAACAACCCAGTCAGGGCGAGAGCCTGGACGGTCAATTTTATTGATGACAACAATCGGCGTGAAACCCATTGCAAATGCTTTCTGGGTAACGAAACGAGTCTGTGGCATTGGGCCGTCGACTGCATCCACTAATAGTAAAACAGAGTCTACCATCGATAAAACTCGCTCCACTTCACCGCCAAAGTCGGCGTGTCCAGGGGTGTCGACAATATTAATTCGATAATCTTGGTTTTCTTTTACATGCATCCAGTTGATGGATGTGCATTTCGACAGGATGGTAATACCACGTTCTTTTTCAAGATCGTTAGAATCCATCATGCGTTCCTGCAATTCGGCGCGCGCATCTAGGGTGCCAGACTGTCTGAGTAACTGGTCAACAAGGGTGGTCTTACCATGATCAACATGGGCGATGATGGCAATATTGCGAAGGTGCGCGCGGCTACTGGAAGTCATTGTTTATATCAGATATGAATAAGGCGCGCGATTATAACCTGCAAGCCGGACAGTACAAGACCGTTCATGCAAACAAGTGGACTATATGTGACAAATTTGCAGTATTTTTGCAGTTATAGGTGCTTATTCAAATTCCGTGACAAATTGTCAGGCAAGCACAGTTAGAAAAAAACAAAATTTTAATTCCATAAAATGGGTGTTGATCCGTTAAAAGTAAGCGCCTTTAACGGCTTTGTTTCTCCTGTTGGTTCCCTTGTAACCAACGCGAGGTAGCAGTCATTTATTTTGCCCTGTGTCAGATGGCAGTGTTGGTCCTCGATTAAATCAAAGTAATTGATTTTTTTTAGGGATAAGCCTTCCTGATCAGCTGGTGTCAGCATCTTATAAAAGGCTTCCTTAGCACACCAGACCTTATAGAAGCTGTCTCTGGTCGAGTACTCTTCTGAATTCATTAATTCAAGTTCATCGTCATTCATAAAAGCCTTGGCTAAGGCGAGGAAATTAGGCCTAGCTTGAGTCTGCTCGATGTCGATGCCAATAGGTTGGTTGTGCAAGCAGAAACAAATGACGCCATGCGAATGAGTGAGGCTTAACCATTGTCCTTGCGGTAGGTTTTGAACAATCGGCCTGGAATTTTTTTTCTCGATAAATTTCCAAGTTTGTATTTTTAACCCAAATCGTTCACTCAGAGCATGGCGCATCAGGGCTCTGCTTAATAAATACTCGCGCCTTTTGAGTTCGTTTTTAATGCCTTTCAGTCGCCTAAGTTCACTGGTTGATAACTGAGGATAGACCTGTTCTTCGTATTCTTCATTCGAGCTGCCAACAGTGGCATGCCATATTTTGATCATTGGCTGGGTATCGTTGAGTATTGGAATGTTAAGTGACCTCGAACTTTTTTAGAAAATTTTCCATCTATGCATTTGCTAGATTTGGAGCGTGCAAAAAGTGAAAAGAAGCTTAATCTAATAATAAATAAGCTGATTAAAAAGAAAGTTCAGCAACCTATCAATCCTACAAAATATTGTGTTAATGCGGAAGTGAGGCTTTAGCCTCAAACATGGCGTCGTTTTGTCTAGTGAAAGTCACTGTCTCTAGCGCTAAAGCTCACCGCATCCTCGACAATTGCTCCCGTTCCTTACCAACATCCCTATCGGAAAAGCCCAGCTCCGATTCGTTGTGTGGTGCTAGTAGAAATATGATTCTGCTTGTTTAACTGAATTAACTTACTAACCACCACAAATAATAATGCGTGTTCTCAAAGCGGGCAATACCTAAATTGACTCGGCATAAATGCGATCCTACCATTGGTTATTCCTGATATTGGTCAATCAATCTTCTATTAATTGATCAATAATGACCGGTGCGACGGCATTTGGGTAAGGTAAAACACCATCGGAACTGCCGCTAAAGCTTTTTTCTCCGCGGTAATCACCTTCAGGAATAATCTGGATGCCCAGACCAAGCCCAAATAGGTTTGGTATCGCTTTGACGGTTTCGATATCACTTAGCTCACCCAATTTTGAGCGTCGTTTAATGTTTTGGGTAATGCCGTTCAGGGTGATTTTGGGCAAGTTGGCTCGAAACCCGGTGCATTGAACAACAAGCGCTGCTGCATCGAGTAAATGCCGGGCGTCGGAAAGTGACTCCATCGGTTCGAGACGTACCCGTTTTTCTGTTCCTTGTTTTATTTGGAGATACAGCGCCTTGGCATCTTTGCGTAATCCAGCATTGCGATAAACCAGCCCATTGACAGGGCAAACATCGTCGATGGGGTCAAAAGGTAGTTGATGTTGTTGCGCGAATTCTGGTGTACAGCGAAGTTTAACCAAAGTGGTTCTTTGCAGGATGATGATGTCCCGCCCTTTGGCATATGACGATAAGTCGGGGTCATTCAGAAAACGCCAGGCAGCCGAAAAGCCGCTATGTGACGAACCAACAATCAAGATGCTACCGAGTTGATGAGGCAGGGTATCGGCAGTTTTCAGGCGCAACAATGACCCCGTCATAACGGTCTTTTGTTGCCAAGGTAAAAGCTCGGCCATTAACGCTTCGCGTCCCCCGCAGCAAAGGACCATTTTTTTACTTCGTGCGATTAACTGGTCGTTGTTATCGTAACTATTGAATTCACCTTCGCTAATTTCAATGCGCTTCACCTTTGTGTTGAGCAACAATCTATTGCCTAACAGTGAGGTAGTGATGTCGGCAATTGGCTTCAGCATTAATTCCCCCACTCTGGACAAAGGTATTAATGGCTGCCGCGTTTCTGGCTGTTGTAAATAATGATCGCGTAAAGCGCTGAATGGCGTTCCATCGAGTAAGCAACTGACAATTTCATCAGCATCGGTATTGGCATTGATTTGATAGCTATCTAAAACACCGCCTGACTGGTGACTGCCTTCGATGGCAATCAGAGAGTCGAGTAAGGATTGATATTTTAGTTTGTTAGGCTCTGGTGCCAGCTTCACTTTATTAATAAGTGCGATGATAAAGCAAAGCCCAGCTGTGCCAGTGCCGATTAGTTGACATTGATAGATCTTATTCATAAAAGTCAATACCGGAGCCTTAGACTTAAACCTGGATGCCGCTAGGGTGTCGATATTCTATGTGAGTCTGCGGTAAGTCGCCACTGTGAATTGAGTGTCGTAGTGAGCTTTAATTACGATTTACTGGTTA
>JBLILW010000054.1:0-12370 GCA_047638435.1 Urechidicola sp. | reverse complement strand
TTACAGCGACGTAATAACCTGGTTCATGATGGTAACCCACCTTTTAAAAGTGAGTCAGATATCGACGACCTGTTTGACGAAGACGATATATTTGAAAATTAAGGTCGACAACCTATATTTTCTAAGCGTGTTGGTTTAACAATGGTATTGCTGAACATGGCTTTTCAATTGAATGTTGTTAAACTGCCCTGCACAAAAATTCAGTCTTGTGCCTTCATTTGAACATTTCAAAGATGTTCAAATTGGGCACTTATCGATTGTCATACCCAATCTACTTCAAGGAAAACCCCATTCATGTGGTTCAAAAACTTACAACTATATCGTTTTACTCAACCAGTAGAATTAACCGCTGAATTGCTTGCAAAGCAGCTGTCGGAACATCTCTTTGAACCCTGTGGTAGTCAGGAACTCTCTCGCGCCGGTTGGGTGTCACCTTTGGGTCGCCACAGTAACGAACTAGTACACGAGTCGAATGGGTATTTTATGGTTTGCTCCAAACGTCAGGATAAGATATTACCGTCGTCTGTCGTCAATGACTTTCTCGAAGAGCAGGTGCAGGAGATTGAATCGACCGAGTCACGTAAAGTTTCTCGCAAGGAACGTACCTCGCTGAAGGAAGAAGTGATCTTTAGCTTAATGCCCAAGGCATTTCCTCGTTCTTCGCTGCAATTCGCCTACATTTCATTGCGTGATAGCCTGCTCGTCATAAACGCATCTTCAGAAAAGCGCGCTGAAGATTTAATTCATGACTTACGCGAAGCACTCGGGTCATTACCGTTAATCCCGCTAGTGGCTAAAAACTTACCAATCGATTTGATGACCCAGTGGGTCAATAGTGGTGAACTAACCGATAATTTCGAACTCGGTGAAGAATGCGAGCTGCGAGACAATGCCGACGTTAGTGGCGTGATTCGTTGTAAAAATCAAAATCTGAGCAGCGATGAAATTCTTAATCATCTAAAAACTGGCATGCATGTCAGTAAGCTTGCGTTAAGTTGGAATGAACGTGTTGAATTTATGCTAGATGAAAAAATGGCGGTTAAACGATTACGCTTTAGTGATCTGGTTCAGGAAAAGGCAGACGAGGCGGAAGTGGATGATGTCGCAGGCCAGTTTGACGTAGATTTTACGATAATGACATCAGAACTATCGCAGTTTGTAACAGCTTTGATGTCGGCGTTGGGTGGGGAGACTGAATCAACTACCCAATAGTTGTCTGAATAGATATCACAGCCCAACCCACAAACAGAAGCCTCGATGAAAAGGCTTCTGTTTGTGGGTTGGGCTGTATTTAATACCAATTAAATTTACGATATTGACAGTTTAACTAATCGAGCTACTTTACCAATCAAACGACATGGGTATTAATGATGGCAGGCGGATGGACACGTGACGGAGCGGTACAAGAGCAAATTGATGCTAGTGTAGACGATGCGGTTAAGCAGGTTCGCAGTCAGATATCCAAAGGAGTTGGTTTAGAAAACTGTGAAGGCTGTGATGCAGCTATCCCACTGGCCAGGCGTCAGGCAATTCAAGGACGTTTATGCGTAAGCTGTCAATACGAACAGGATGAGAAACGCAACCAAAAAGGCAGCCTAAATCGACGCGGCAGCAAAGACAGCCAATTGAGGTAACTACCGCTTATTCGCCTATTTTGACCACGACGCAACCGCCAAACCCACCTTGTTCTACAAGTTGATGAGACTTTGCTATATGGGACATGGGCAACACATGGGCAATGCGATGTTGGAATGCATTGATCTCAAGTTTTGAACTAATATCCGTAATCGCAGCCTGTTTTGCCTGTTCTGGCATGGCATAAACAATGACCAATCGAATAGTTAAATCCATGAACATCATTTGCAAGAATGGTAGCTGAGGTTCTTTTACTTGTGTCGACGAGTAACTGGTGATGACGCCACTAGTGGCTATGATTTTAAGCACCTCTGGTAAATTAGCGCCGAACTCGACATCGACCACCCGATCAACTTTCTCACCGTTGGTAAACGATAGTAGTTTCTCACTCCAGTTATTTTGACGGTGGTTCACCACACAATCGGCACCAATGGCTTCACAGGTTGCTTTATCAGCTTCATTACTGGCGGTTGCGATCACTCTGGCGCCAGCCAGTTTTGCCCATTGAATTGCATAATAGCCAACGCGCCCTGCACCGCCCGTCACTAAAACCGTTTTGCCTTCAACCGATCCATCAGAGAAAACGCAACGATGTGCTGTCATGACAGGAATACCTAGGCAAGCCCCTATCTCAAAGGACGTATTATCGGGCAGTTTGGGGGCTCGGTTTGAATCGACAGCGACATACTCCGCAGCCGTTCCAAATCGACGACCATACTGTGCCTGATAAACCCAGACCCGCTCACCAATTCTGAACGCCGACACGCCGTCACCAACTGCATCGATAATACCGGAACCATCACTATGAGGAATGACCAAACCGTCATCCACTAAATGAGGAAAAGCCCCTGCTCGTTTTTTGACATCAGATGGATTGACACCACTGGTGACTAATCGTACTAATACCTCACCGGCATTTGGCTTTGGCTTTTCCAGATCACCTATTTTTAAAACATCACTGGCTTCACCAAATGAGTTAAACCAAGCAGCCTGCATTTTTGTGTTATTCATTTTTCTCTGTCCATTTTTTGAGGATCAAAAGCGTCTTTAAGTAAAGCGGTGTTAAGAGGCGTTCTCAACCTAGCCCGTTTTAGTCTAACCAATTCGAGAGTCCTTCTGTGTGCCCATCAACACTGAGTGATTGCCCTGAAATATTAGCACCCAAATCTGAGCTGATGAAGGTAGCCATATTGGCAATGTCTTGCGCACTGACAAACTTTCGCAGTGAACTTTGGCGTTGATAAACATCACGTATTTCATCTGGCTGCATGCCACGTTCTATCGCATCTCTTTCAATCACGCCATCAATTCTAGGCCCTTCGACACAACCGGGACAAATCGCATTCACTCTGATACCAAAAGGCCCTAGCTCCATTGCCCAGGTTTTAGTCAGTCCAATAATCGCCCATTTGGCTGCGGCATAAGGTGATCTCAATGGCGTACCAAATAATCCAGCATTCGATGACATATTGATTAGCGATCCACTACCAACTTGCTTCAATAAAGGCACAGCGAGACGGGTAACTAGGAAAGTGCCTCGCAAATCTACCGCAAGCGTTTTATCCCAATCGTCTATTTCGACATCTTCAATTGCGGCTGTCGCACCTGATATCCCGGCATTGTTGACCAAAATATCAAGGCGACCATGCTGCTTTATTAAGTCATCAAACAATGCTTTTACCTGATTTTCATCAGAAACATCACAAATGCTGGTCGTCAATGTAGGATTTTTTTTGTGGCATTCATCCAACATCGACTGCGAGATATCACAAGTATGAACCTTGGCACCCAACGCCAGATAAGCCTCTACAATCACTCGACCGATGCCCGACCCACCAGCCGTGACTAATACTACTTTATCGCACAATGAACCCGCTTGACTGACTGCCATAATAATTTCCACTATTTCACTTTTTGGCGCACTGTAAACCAATGCAGGGGATATTTGCAAAGATAAATAGGTAGCAACCAGATTTTGGTTGAATATTAATTGTACCCACGCTCTAAGGCTCGTTATAATTCGAATCTTGTATTCAATTTTCTTATTCTATTGGCTGGGCATCGGACATGGCATTATTTTCAGGATCACTGGTAGCGATGGTAACCCCGTTTCGTGATGGAAAACTCGACGAGGAAGCACTACGTCATCTAACTCACTGGCACATCGAGCAAGGCACTGATGGTTTAGTACCCGTCGGTACTACGGGTGAGTCACCCGCATTAAGCAGTGTAGAGCATAAACGTATTATCGAAATTGTCGTCACTGAAGCGGCTGGCCGAGTACCGGTTGTCGCTGGTGCTGGTTCAAACAATCCAATCGAAGCTATCGAATACAGCCTACATGCTGAAGAAGTTGGCGCAGATGGCTTGCTTCATGTGGCTGGTTATTACAATCGTCCAAATCAATCTGGCCTTTACGCACATTTTAAAATGGTTCATGACGCCTGTAACCTTCCGATTATTTTATACAACATTCCACCGCGCGCTATTGTCGATATCGAAGTTGAAACAATGGCGAAGCTGGCCGAATTGTCACGCATTGTCGGGGTCAAAGACGCTACCTGTGATTTGTCACGGCCTTTGCAGGAAAGAATGCACATCAAATCTGAATTTACCTGGTTATCTGGAGAGGACGCTACCGCAGTAGCCTATAATGCTGGCGGTGGAAACGGCTGTATCTCAGTAACGGCCAATGTGGCACCAGCACTTTGCGCGAAAATGCAAAAAGCCTGTACAGATGGCGACTTTGTGAAAGCTCTGGCCATACAGGATGACTTAATGGCATTGCATTCCACCCTGTTCGCAGAACCAAGCCCAGCAGGTGCCAAGTATGCGGTATCGAGATTAGGTCTTTGTGGTGAAGATTGTCGAGTACCCGTCATGCCGCTATCAACCGAGGCTAAGAATAAAATTGATGCAGCAATGGATAGCCTGGGTTTACTAGCTTAGTCTATTAACCTAATTTAATTAACCTGGCGTTTTCATGAACCGTGATCTTTCCCTATTACACCCCTACCCGTTCGAGAAACTGGCAGAGTTAAAGCGTGGGCTAACGCCCCCTGCTGAATTGAGCCATATTGCTTTGTCGATCGGCGAACCACAACACGCTGCCCCGCAGTTTGTTGTGGATTGCTTGATCAAGAACATGCATCAACTGTCCAATTATCCAAGCACAAAAGGCAAGATCGAATTACGTGAAACAGTAGCGAGTTGGATATCAAACCGATTTAACATTGATTCAAAGCTTGTTGACCCTGAAAAGCATGTCTTGCCGGTCACCGGCACACGTGAAGCACTGTTCGCCATCGCACAATGCCTGGTTGATCGAACGACTAAAAACCCATTGGTGCTGATGCCCAATCCGTTTTATCAAATATATGAAGGAGCTGCTATTTTGGCTGGTGCAAAACCGCATTACCAGAATTGCATCGAAGTGAATGGTTATTTGCCCGATCTGGATACTATCAGTATACAGCAGTGGAAAGACTGCCAACTCATGTACATTTGCACTCCGGGTAATCCGACCGGCGCCGTAATGAGCCAAACCTATCTACAGCAACTCATATCGCTCTCGCAAAAGCACGACTTTGTTATCGTCAGCGATGAATGTTATTCCGAAATTTACGTCGATGAAGACCAACCACCACAGGGACTATTAGGTGCGGCGGCCAATATGGGATTAACCGATTTCGATCGTTGTTTGAGTTTTCATAGTCTGTCGAAGCGCTCAAACCTGCCGGGTTTACGCTCTGGATTTGTCGCAGGTGATGCCAAAATCATAGAAAAATTTTTACTCTATCGAACTTATCACGGTAGCGCGATGCCACCCGCTACCCAGTCTGCCAGCATAGCGGCCTGGGGCGATGAGTCGCATGTTGTTGAAAACCGCAATCGTTATCGCGAAAAGTTCGATTGCGTTTTATCAACGCTTGCCAGCACACTCAAGCCTGAAAAACCGCAGGCTGGCTTTTACTTGTGGGTAACAACGCCGATCGCCGACACCGAATTTTCTACCCGGCTTTATGCCGAACAAAATATTAGTGTATTACCCGGCAGTCTTTTGTCGCGTGATAGTGGTCAAAACCCAGGAATAAATAAGATACGCATGGCTCTAGTTGCACCGCTCGACGAGTGTCAAAATGCCGCCAATCGAATCAATACCTTTTTATCTAATCTTTAGGAGAATATCATGTCTGATCTTCAACAAACCATCGAAGCTGCTTTCGAAAACCGTGCCGACATTACACCGTCAAATGTCTCTGCCGACATCAAGCAGGCTGTTACCGCAGCCATCGAACTGCTTGATTCAGGTGCTGCTCGAGTTGCTGAGCCAACCGGCACCTCAGGCTGGCACGTTAACGAGTGGCTGAAGAAGGCCGTCTTACTATCGTTTCGAATCCACGACAACCAGGTAATGGCGGGTGGCTCAACTCAATATTACGATAAGGTTGACTCTAAATTTGCCGAGACTACGCCAGAGCAATTCGCCGCTAGCGGCGTGCGCGTTGTACCACCAGCGATGGCTCGAAAAGGATCCTATATTGCATCGGGTGTGGTGTTAATGCCGTCTTACGTCAATATAGGTGCCTATGTTGACAGTGGCACCATGGTCGACACTTGGGCGACCGTTGGCTCTTGCGCTCAGATTGGTAAGAACGTTCACCTATCTGGCGGTGTTGGAATCGGTGGAGTGCTCGAACCGTTGCAGGCATCACCCACTATTATCGAAGACAATTGCTTTATCGGTGCCCGCTCTGAAGTAGTCGAAGGCGTCATCGTCGAGAAAAACTCAGTAATTTCAATGGGTGTATACATAGGTCAAAGCACTAAAATATTCAACCGTGCAACCGGAGAAGTCAGCTATGGCCGTATCCCTTCTGGCTCGGTTGTAGTCTCGGGTAACCTACCGTCTGCTGATGGCTCTTGCAGCCTTTACTGTGCTGTTATCGTCAAACAGGTCGATGAAAAAACACGTTCTAAAGTTGGCATTAACGAATTGCTTCGCAATATTGATTAAGGATATTAATTAAGAACATCGACCAAGCACCAGGCGACTAAACATGACTGAATCTGTCACTATTTATGGTATCGCAAACTGCGATACCATAAAGAAAGCCAAACAATGGCTCACCCAGCGTGAGCTTGCGTTTCAATTCCATGACTATAGAAAACAAGGACTCGACCCCACATTACTGCGAAATTGGGTAGATGAACTGGGTTGGGGAGTTTTGATTAATAAACGTGGCACGACATGGCGACAATTATCAGACTTGGTCAAGAACAATGTCGATAAGGAATCAGCCATTGCGATAATGCTCGACAACCCTGCTATTATTAAACGCCCCCTGTTAGTTAAGGGTGATGAACGTCATGTCGGTTTTAGTGACGCTAACTATAACAACATTTTTGAGTCGCATTGAATAACCAATGGAATCTGAAACTTTAACATTACTCAAGTCTCTCATCTCTAAGCCATCGGTGACCCCAGTCGATCTAGGCTGTCAGCAAATACTGATTGAGCGTTTAGCCGCCATTGGCTTCGAATGTGAAACCATGCAATTTGGCGAAGTCACCAACCTGTGGGCAAGACGAGGTACTAGTGAACCCGTTTTCGCTTTCGCTGGGCACACCGATGTCGTGCCGACAGGTCCTGTTGAAGAATGGGATAGCGATCCATTTATCCCCGAAGTACGCGATGGTTTGTTATTCGGACGAGGCACTGCCGACATGAAAGCGGGCATTGCGGCAATGGTAACTGCCTGCGAACGTTTCGTAGCCGATCACTCAGATCATTTCGGATCGATTGCTTTTTTGATTACCAGCGATGAAGAAGGTCCTGCCAAAAACGGAACTGTTAAAGTCATTGAAACCCTCGAAACCCGTGGCGAAAAAATCAAATGGGCACTGGTTGGCGAACCTTCAAGCACTGAACACTTAGGCGATATCGTCAAGAATGGTCGTCGTGGTTCACTCGGTGCCGTGCTCACCGTTCGTGGCATACAGGGTCATGTTGCCTACCCGCAATTAGCGGACAACCCAATCCATAAAGTCCTCCCTGCGCTCAACCAACTCCGTGCTGTACACTGGGATGATGGCAACGAATTCTTTCCACCGACTAGTTTTCAAATCTCAAACATTCATAGTGGCACAGGCGTTACCAATGTGATTCCCGGTCACATCGAGGTAACCTTTAACCTACGATATTCGACCGAGCTTGATCATCATCAAATCATCAGAACATCAGAAGCCATCTTCGAACAGCATGGCCTGGATTATGACGTAGATTGGAACCTATCTGGTCTGCCCTTTTTGACCAGTGCAGGTTCGTTAGTCGACGCCGCAAAACAGTCAATCAAGCAAGTTACCGGAATTGATACAGAGCTATCCACCGCTGGCGGAACATCAGATGGTCGATTCATCGCACCCACAGGCGCACAAGTACTCGAACTTGGCCCAGTGAATGCAACGATCCATCAAATCAATGAACATGTCAGGGTGTCCGATGTCGATCAATTATCCGATGTTTATCAAGGCATACTCGAAAAGCTACTGACCAAAACTAATTGACCGCGAACCTATTAACAGCATACCTATTGACCAAGTGATGCCCTAATGACGCAAGGCAAGGTCATAGGCAGATTTGCCCCAACGCCTTCCGGGCCATTACATTTTGGTTCTCTGGTGACCGCTGTTGCCAGCTACTGCCATAGCAGATCACAACAAGGCCAATGGCTACTACGCATCGAAGATGTCGACACACCGCGTGTCGTTAGAGGCGCTGCTAGTCAAATTATTAGCACACTTGAAGCCTATGGTTTTGAATGGGATGGTGAAGTGTTGTATCAGAGCAGTCGATTCGAATATTATGAGTCGAAACTAGTCGAATTACTCAACCATCAGGTTTGCTACTCATGCGAATGCAGCCGAAAATCACTCAGAGAAAAAGGCATCAATTCAGGATTGATGGGGCAGATTTATCCAGGAATTTGCAGAAACAAAAACCTCACTTCAAACTATCACTCGATCAGACTCAATACTGAGTTAGCCAACATCAGTCAATTTAATGATCAAATTTATGGTGACATAGAACTTAATCTGAGTGAGCAAGTAGGGGACTTTATTCTCAAACGTGTCGATGGTATTTATGCCTATCATCTCGCCGTAATACTAGACGATGACACCCAGAAGATTAACCAGATTGTGCGTGGTTCTGATCTATTGTTATCAACCTGCTTACACCTTTACCTGCAACAACGATTCAAACTGCCGACACCTCAGTACTTGCATTTGCCCTTGATCAAAAATAGTGATGGTAAAAAACTCAGCAAACAAACAGGGGCAGAAGCCATCGACAATAATCATCCGTCTGCAACTTTGATCTTAGCACTAAAATTTTTGAAGCAGCCTACACAATCGTCATGGCTCCATCTAAAACCCAGCGAAATATTGCAACAAGCCACCCACCAATGGGATCATAAACTGATAAAACCTGAGACTGACATAGAAGCGCACGAACCATCATGAATATCAAACCCTACCATGCTGACAACCAACAAGCCGTCATCAACCTATGGCAAGCCTGCAATCTGGTTGTAGCATGGAATGATCCGATAAAAGATATTCTACGAAAGATGTTGGTCGATCCTGATCTATTTCTGATTGGCCAACTATCAGGTGAAATTGTGGCGACGGTAATGGGTGGCTATGAAGGACACCGTGGCTGGATCAATTACCTGGCCGTCTCACCAGAGCATCAGCGTAAAGGTTACGCCCGAGCCATGATGCAGCAAGTTGAAGTTTTGATAAGAGAAAAAGGCTGCCCTAAAATAAACCTTCAGGTGCGCAGTACTAATGCTGATGTAATCAAATTTTATCAGGCCATTGGATACGATATTGAAAACACCGTAGGGTTGGGTAAGCGGTTGATACCTGACGATTAAGTATTTGCAGTGCTGGCCTCCGTGCTGCTTACTTAGGTGGTTAATTACAATCTATCTTTAACAGAGCCGATTGGGTAGGTCATCGGAGATTTTTACGGCGACGTCATGCCCGCGGCCAATACTTTAATAGGCGTGCAGGTTCTAGCGTTGCCAAAACTTCTGATGGAGATTGAATCGACATCAGAAAACGGATAAACGACAATACCACCTATTTAATCTGACAGGCAGCCAGCAACGATAAACGAGAAACGAGAAAAACCATGTTTAATGCTAAGACAGTGATGTTTTTGAAAGCACTAGAGCAAAATAACAACCGCGAATGGTTTGCCGATAACAAGCAAAGATAAGAAGATGAAGTAAGAGCACCTGCTTTTGAATATATCGAATCAATGAATCAAACCATGGCAGAAATATCACCACACTTTATAGTCAGCACTAAAAAGATTGGCGGGTCTTTAAAGCGAATACACAAAGATATGAGATTCACCAAAGACAAAACACCTTATAAAACCAATATAGGAATACACTTTAAACACGTCCGCGGTAAAGATGTCCATGCTCCCGGTTTTTACTTGCACATTGAACCTGCCGGAGTATTTATAAGTGCTCGCATTTGGCGTCCTGCAACTAGTACGCAGAGTAATATCCGAACACTTATTGACGAGTCCCCCAATGGATGGAATAAAATAACCAGTAATATTACTGGTAAAGACGGGTTCCAATTGGATGGTTCTTCGTTAAAAAGACCTCCAGCGGGCTTCACGAAAGATCACGTGCTGATAGAAGACTTAAAGCGAAAAGATTATATTGCAGTAAAAAATCTAATGGCCTCAGCAGTTTATGCGAAGAACTTTGATAAAAAAAACAGCAAAACTATTTATGGTAGCTTCACCATAGTAAAGTTTATTTGCGCTGCCGATGACCTACCTTTCTAAAAAGCTATGGAATAGCCATTCGTTCTGAAAGACATCGATCTTTATTATTGCAAATCTGGCTTCATTTTCAACCTTGCTTCGATAGACTCCAACTTAACCATTAAATCTTTTATGTTTGGCTCGTGTGCTTCAATTGCCTTTGCCTTGAGTAATTTTTGTTGCTCTTCGTTCATCACATTGACGACTATTCCGATGACCATATTAAGGAAAGCGAATGCAGTGAAAAAGATAAAGGTTATATAGAAGGTCCAACTCATGGGATAGACTTCCATTGTCTCGTACATCACATCGGTCCAGTCCTCAAAGGTCATTACTCGAAAAAGCGTCAACAATGACACGGTGATATCACCCCAAAGAACGGGATTGATCGTTTCGAATAATGTGCTACCCATGGCAGCATAGATGTAGAAAATGATAAACATAAGCAGCAATACGTAGCCCAGTTGTGGCAACGCATTGACCAGTGAGTTCAGCAACATTCGAAGTTCTGGGATGATGGATACCATCCGCAACACTCGAAACACCCGTATCAGTCGAGCGACCAATGCCATATCAGTATTGTTGATAGGGATCATACTGACAGCTACTATCAAAGTATCAAATAGGTTCCAGGGGTTTTTGAAAAAATCTTTCTTATTCTCTTCACCCATAAAACGGATGGTAATCTCAATCAAAAATATTATTGTGATCAAGCGGTCGAACCATATCACCAGTGTTTGTGCCACAGGGTGTAGGTCGTATGTTTTGGCTCCGACCAGCAACGCTGATCCGATAATGACTGAAACAACAAACAACTCAAAAGCCTTGTGGCTTCTGAGTTTCATAAAGCGTTGTTGAAGTGCGGCTGTATTCATTGCCTGATACTCAAGTGAAGAGGATACTGTTTATTGTGACGTCCTTGATGAACCCACCCTTTATCAGAGAGGCGCTTCATTGACTTGGAGTAAATAGTCCAACAAGCAACCAGCATTTGCGAAGAATATTGGGCTTATAGTGTAAATGAATGTCCTGCGGAGTTTTTCTGGCTTTTCAAATATCAATATCTTAACTTATGGTCGGACATTAGCCATCTTTGCACGCTTTTCTAATGCTTCTATTCTAGCTTCGATCGGAGGATGAGACGAGAATAAAGACATTATACCGCTTTTGTTATTAATGCCAAAAGCGGCCATTTGTTCAGGCAGTGCTTTTGGCTCTACTTGTCCGAGACGTTTAAGTGCACCAATCATATTTTGGTGACCCGCTAAATCTGCACCTCCCGTATCGGCAACGAATTCACGTTTTCTGGAAAAGTACATCACGATGGTTGACGCGAGTATGGACAGTACGATTTGTGAAACCATGACCGTTACAAAATAACCGATGCCATGGCCCTGATTATTTTTCAAAATCACTCGATCTACAATATGTCCAACTATGCGCGACAGGAATACAACAAAGGTATTAACCACACCTTGAATCAACGCCAGTGTAACCATATCACCATTGGCAATGTGGCTCATTTCATGGCCGACAACCGCTTCAATTTCACCTTGAGTCATATTATCTAACAGACCCTGAGATACCGCCATTAAAGCATTATTTTTACTAGCTCCTGTTGCAAAAGCATTCATAGCCGGGTCAGGGAATATTGCAACTTCTGGCATCTTTATACCAACTATGCGGGCCTGATTCTCAACAGTTTTGATTAGCCATTTTTCCATCTTAGTTACTGGTTGAGTAATCATCACGGAAGATGTCATCCGTTTGGCCATCCATTTGGATATCAGCAAGGAGATAATAGATCCACCAAAGCCAATCACACCAGAAAGTATAACTAATGCCTTTATATTCAGATCAGAACCATTTTCAGCCAATATG
>JBLILW010000053.1:0-12412 GCA_047638435.1 Urechidicola sp. | reverse complement strand
ATTGCAGCGGTTTATGTTGGCTTAGGTGGTGCCAGACGTGGCTCTTGTCGCTGTTTACTATTTCACTGATTTCATTAGGTTTCATGGGAATCTCCGTCGTATTTCATTGTTTGCCAACTAGCCTTAATGAGCGCTATCAGACCTAGATTGTTTTGTTATTCAATGTAACAACTTAATGCCACCAAACCATTAAATGTAAAGGTCTGGTGTCTTATTGCAAGCTAAAATGATTTTGCCCAGTTACAATAGAGCCAGAGCCCATTTATCGATGATACCAAATTGTTCTTTAAAATAGTCGCCTAAAGCCAGGTAATCTGAATTGAGAGTCAAAACCCAACATAACCAGCAAGAAAAAATTATGTGGCGCAGCTTATTCGAGCTGTCGAACAACCGTAAGATGAGCTATCAGCGTCAATTACGCGAAATGATTGTTACTGCGATTCTGGATAAAAAGTTACCACTCGATATTCCATTACCTTCATCTCGAGAACTGGCTCGGCACTTGGGTATTGCTCGTAACACCGTGGTTTTAGCCTACCAACAACTGATTGACGAAGGGTATCTAGTATCGCGTGAGCGCAGTGGGTACTTCATCGACCAAACTTTTTTAGGTGGTCGAGTGAATCATCATCAGGTAGCAGAAAAACCAAATGATGTTCAGCCCGATTGGAATAAACACATCAAGTATCGACCGTCTCAACAGCGAAATATTGTCAAGCCCGTTGATTGGCAAAACTATAGCTATCCTTTTTTGTCTGGCCAGCTTGATCCAAAGCTATTTCCCGTTTCGGATTGGCGGGCGTGTTGTCGGCAGGCTTTGAGCGTGAGCGACATCGAGGATGTCACTCCCGATCACATTGATACGGACGACCCGTTACTGATCGAGCAAATTCAGGCGCGTATCCTGCCCCGCCGAGGTGTTTGGGCTTCGCGAGACGAAATTTTAATTACAATGGGCGCTCAACAGGCGGTTTATATTCTCGCTGACTTACTCATTAGCAAACACAGTCGTATTGGTATGGAGAACCCGGGTTATGCCGATGCGCGCAACATTTTCTCGCTTAAGTCTTCACAGGTCATACCACTGGATATTGATAACAATGGTGTCGTGCCTGGCCCAGATATGCACAGTTGTGAATTTGTTTTCGTTACACCTAGTCATCAGTCACCGACCACGATCACCATGCCATTGGCGCGGCGTAAACAGCTGCTCGAGGACGCCGAAGCGCATGATTTCCTGATAATCGAAGATGACTATGAAAGCGAAATCAACTTTGTAGGTGAACCGACCCCGGCACTCAAAAGTCTCGATAAACACAATCGTGTAATTTATATCGGCAGCTTGTCGAAAACATTGGCACCAGGATTACGCATTGGCTATATGATCGCATCAAAAGAGCTCATCGCTGAAGCAAGGGCGCTTCGCCGACTGATGATTCGGCATCCAGCCACTAACAATCAGCGTCTGGTTGCCTTGTTTTTATCGATGGGCCATCACGACTCGTTAATTCATCGTCTCAGCGAAACCTATCGTGAACGCTGGCAGATCATGGGCGACGCACTCAATAAATACCTGCCCGAATCGACCAGAAAGCCTTCTTTTGGAGGCACCTCATACTGGGTGGAGGTGCCAGCCCAGGTAGACACTCGTGAGCTCAAAAAACGAGCGCGTGAAATGAGCATACTGATCGAGTCGGGCGATATTTGCTTTATGCAGAATAACCCACCGCAGAATTTCTTTCGTTTGGGTTACTCATCAATTACAGCTAATCGGATTGAGCCAGGCATTAAGCTGCTGGCAGATTTGATTCACAAGATGCTTTAATTCATGTGATACTTTGATTTATGAGCTGCTTTGAATCTCCAACGCCCCTGCGCAGACGTGTGTATTAAGACCAGCATGACATTGTGATATCTGTTTGCCTTTGGCCTAATTGGTATTATTAAAAGGTCTTTTCTGGTACTACCGTAAAACTACTGCGCGATTATCGTGGCGTGAATATAAGCAGTTTAATCATTATTATGAGACTACAAGTCTCAATTTATCCTGTATATTTGCTTAAAAACCATAAGATGATGGTATTCTGCCATCGCTTGTGTATTTGAGATTTATTGCATCAGAATCAAAGCCAGACTGACCACGTCAATCTGGCCTTATTTTTAACCACTTACTAATTTAAAACAAAATTGAGGAAACGCTTATGAAAATGACCCCAAGTGAAGCCTTTGTAGAAACGATGGTATCGAACAATGTCACTGACATGTTTGGCATCATGGGTTCTGCATTTATGGACGCGATGGATATCTTCGCACCCGCTGGTATTCGATTAATCCCTGTAGTTCATGAGCAAGGAGCCGCGCACATGGCCGACGGTTATTCTCGTGCAACGGGCCGCCACGGTGTTGTTATCGGCCAAAATGGTCCGGGTATCAGTAACTGTGTAACCGCTGTCGCTGCTGCTTTTTGGGCGCATTCACCTGTTGTCGTCATTACACCTGAGACCGGCACAATGGGCATGGGACTTGGCGGATTTCAAGAAGCGAATCAATTACCGATGTTCCAGGAATTCACTAAGTATCAAGGGCACGTTAATAATCCCAATCGTATGGCTGAATTCACAGGACGTTGTTTTGATCGTGCCATGTCTGAAATGGGACCGACTCAATTAAATATTCCTCGTGATTATTTCTACGGAGAAATCGACGTAGAGATCCCAAAACCACAGCGCCTGGACCGTGGTGCTGGTGGCGAAACGAGCCTAGCCGAAGCAGTAGAACTTCTGGCGCAAGCCAAGAACCCAGTGATTATCTCTGGTGGTGGTGTTGTCATGGCTGATGCGGTTGAAGAATGTAAAGCATTGGCCGAGCGCATTGGTGCTGCGGTTGCGAACACTTATCTACATAACGATTCGTTCCCTGCAAGTCACGAACTTTGGGTCGGCCCATTAGGCTATCAAGGCTCTAAAGCGGCTATGAAATTGATGGCCAAAGCTGATGTTGTATTAGCACTTGGTACTCGTCTTGGACCATTTGGTACTTTGCCACAGCACGGCATGGACTATTGGCCGAAGGATGCCAAAATCATTCAGGTTGATGCTGACAATAAAATGCTTGGGCTAGTGAAGAAAATTTCAGTTGGAATTTGTGGTGATGCAAAAGCCACCGCAGTTGCTCTACTGTCACGCATTCAAGATAAAGCCTTGGCAAGCGACGCGACCCGTACAGAAAGACTTGCCAACATAGCGGCTGAAAAAGCCGCATGGGAAGACGAACTCGATGGCTGGATTCATGAAAAAGATGCTTATAGCCTAGACGTGATTGAAGAGCATAAGAACGAAGAGGGTAGCTGGTTACACCCACGTCAAGTATTGCGTGAACTTGAAAAAGCCATGCCTAAAGACGTTATGGTATCGACCGATATTGGTAACATTAACTCGGTGGCTAACAGCTATTTGCGTTTTGAAAAGCCTCGTAGTTTCTTCGCTCCAATGAGTTTTGGAAACTGTGGTTATGCGTTACCGACTATGATGGGTGCGAAAGTTGCTTCACCAGAACGCCCTGCGGTTTCATACGCTGGTGATGGTGCCTGGGGTATGAGCATGATGGAGACTTTGACCTGTGTTCGTCACAACATTCCAGTTACATCGGTTGTATTCCATAACCGTCAATGGGGCGCTGAGAAGAAAAATCAGGTTGATTTTTATAATCGTCGCTTTATCGCTGATGAACTAGAGTCAGAAAGCTGGGCAGAAATTGCGAAATCAATGGGTGCTGAAGGCATTACAGTCGACAAGCTTGAAGATGTCGGCCCTGCATTCAAAAAAGCCATCGACATGCAAATGAACGAAGGCAAGATGTGCGTACTCGAAATTATGTGTAGCCGCGAACTAGGCGATCCTTTCCGTAAGGATGCGCTTGCAAAGCCAATTCGTTTTCTGGATAAGTATAAAGACTACGTTTAAACCTCTGTATAATGAAGCAAAGGCGCCTACTCTTAAAAAGTAGGCGCCCTACCTTTTAGTGCCCTCATAATAATAAAAACCATGCCCTTTGGCTCCTTCAATATATAGGGTTTTCTCACAGAACCTATCATTTAAAACTATACCTAGTCTTATTAATAGCGTAGACATAGCTATCAGAAGAGGTATATTCGTCACAATAAAAAAAAACCATTTAATCATCATTCAGAATAATGCATGGATTAGGTGCAAAAACTACAATAAATATCGCCTGTCATCTTAACGACATAAAAGCTGGCTAATATAAGTAAAAACTGGCTCAATGCTAGAAAAGAACCACCATCTTTAGAAGTTAGACACCTTAAAACAACAGCAAATCAGGAGAGAAAATGAAAATCACTAAACTCACATCGCTTGCCAGCGTAGGTGCAGCCGCACTCATGCTGACAGCTGTGCCTTTTGCCACAGCTAATGC
This sequence comes from Urechidicola sp., assembly GCA_047638435.1. Lineage (GTDB taxonomy): Bacteria > Pseudomonadota > Gammaproteobacteria. The sequence goes on along the minus strand of JBLILW010000053.1, from coordinate 7,978 downwards.
TGCTAACTGCCCTGCAGTTACGGTGGCTAAAGACATGGGCATTAAGGGCCAATATCCACAGCAATTCGAATTAAGTGAATTCGAAAAACTCGCAGGCTGTAAATTGTCATTCAGCACCAATCCAGATTCGGCTGCTATGAATGGTCGCATCCATGGTAACCCTAAATTACCGTCGCTTTCTGCGCGTCTGCCAGCAGAACCTTTGATAGTTGCACCTTACGATTCGATTGGAAAGTACGGTGGTACATTTGATGCGCTGTCAAATGCGACCGAATCGGGCACGTCAGATTTCATGGCCGTGCGTCACGTAAATCTAGTGCGTTATTCGGACGATCTTGAAACTATCGTGCCGAACGTAGCCAAAGGTTGGGAGTGGAACGAGGACTTTACCCAGCTGACGTTCTTCTTGCGTGAAGGCCACAAATGGTCTGACGGAGCGGCTTTCGGTGCTGCAGACGTTGAATTCTGGTATGAAAATCTGGCGATCGACACGAACGTTCGTGAAAAACCTAAAGATTATGTCCTGGTTGGCGGTAAGCCGATGACGGTTGATGTTATAGATGCACAAACAGTGCGTTTCAATCTTCCTTCTCCAAAACCCGGTCTACTGTCGCATTTCGCCAACCATTATGCACAGGGTTTCCAGCCCAAGCATTTTCTTGGCCAGTGGCATCCAGCGGTTAATGCCAATGCTGATGCGAATGCGCAAAAACTTGGTTTTGAAAATGGTTATGCAGCAATTGCCGCCTACTACGGCAGCTCTGACTGGATGGACACACCGACTCCGATGTTGACCAACTCTGACAAACTTGCGAAATTGCCAGCACACGCTCACCCAACACTGGAAAGCCATATCGTTGTTGCGGAAAGTACCGAGGGTCGTCACTTTGTTGCTAACCCATATTTCTATATGGTCGATACTGCCGGTAACCAGCTACCTTACATCAGTGAGCAGGACGAGGTATTTGTTCCTACAGCAGAAGTTCGCTTGCTGAAGCTAATGAATGGCGAAGTTTCTTTCAAGCAACAGGCATTGAATCTCGACCATGCGCCTTTGCTGCTGGAAAACCAGGATAAAAGCAACTTCACTGTGGAATTAAAACCTGAAGTTGCCATGTCAACCTTTGCCTTTAATGTAACTTCTGAGGACCTAGAAAAGCGTAAAGTTTTCGGTAATCTAAAGTTTCGCCAGGCGATGTCTGTTGCCATTAACCGCGATGAAATCAACGAAGCTATCTTCTTCGGTACAGGTACTGCACAGCAATATATTGGCTTTTCTCCGACTCCATCGTTTGTCGATAAGAAGTGGACTCAGTATTACGCCCAATTTGATCCGAAGTTAGCCAACAAATTGCTGGATGAAATCGGTTTGAAAGACGTTGATGGAGACGGTTTTCGCGATTTGCTTAATGGCAAGCCTTTGGTACTAAATCTTCAGGTCGCCACACAGTCAATGTCGATCAAACAGGTCGAACTGATCGGTCAGCACTGGGGTGCTGTGGGCATCAACAATACGGTTAAGGAAGTCACCACGGACGAATTTCGTTCGGCTATGTCATCCAACCAACTCGATGTCACCATGTACTTAAAAGGCCAACCATTGGCTGTTATCCTGGGTATTTCTGAGTTGTTCATTCCGCCTTACGATAACTACTTCAACCAAAGAACAGCTATGCTTTGGGGCGAGTATCTCGACTCAGATGGTGCCTCAGGTGTAAAACCACCTCCGTATGCCTATGAGATGATGGACGATATCAGTGCCTTTCAAGGTGCAACAGCAGGTACTGCTGAATCCAATCGACTGGGTCTGAAACTGGTAAAAAACATGACCGAAAACTTGCTTTTCATCGGTACTGTGAAGTCAGTTTCTCCGGTTTATCACAGCAATACTCTGAAGAATTTTCCTGAATATAAGACGGCATCTTATTCCTACTACAGGTCTTATCCATACCGTGGTCCTCAGTGGTATATTGGAGAATAAAAGCTCTTTTTAGATGATGATTTGTCCACGGTTATCTTTCATAGATAACCGTGGACTGTTACTGTCTGCAAGTTATGCTCGGGCAGCATTACTAAGCCGAACCCAGAAAAAAAATAAGTAAGGACGTAGACAAAATGCAATTCTTTCGCTTTGCTCTCACACGTGCATTTTTAGCGATGTTTACGCTAATTATGGTCTCCCTGATCGTTTTTAGCTTGATGGAACTGGTGCCTGGCGATTGTGCTGAACGTTACCTCGCTTTCAAGAGTTCTCAGGGTGGGGCAATCACCATTGCTGACATCGATGCGGAACGCGCGCGTCTAGGCCTTGACCGACCTTATATGGTGCGTTGGGGAAGCTGGATCGTAAACGCTTTTCAAGGTGAGTTTGGCGATAGCTGTATTTTGCGCCTTAATATCAGTGAGCTATTGGGCCAGAAATTCTGGATCAGTCTCGCAATTTGCCTTACCTCTCTGCTCGTCGCTTATCTAATTGCTATCCCAGTTGGCATTATTTCAGCTACCTCAAAAAGTCCATGGTTAAACAACAGCCTTAGATTGGTTAGTTATCTCGGCCTGGCAATACCCAATTTTTTACTGGCACTCATGATTATGCTGTTTTCGACGGTATATTTTGGTGACACTTTAACCGGCCTGTTTTCTAAAGAGTTTCGCGATGCCGCCTGGTCTTATGAACGGGTTATGGATTTTCTATCGCGAGCCTGGTTGCCGGTATTTATTCTGGCCTGGTCGGCAACGGCATTTGCAATTCAGACCGTACGCGCGTTAATGTCTGATGAAGTAGGTAAATTATACGTTACAGCCGCTGCAGCACGCGGTGTTAGTGGACGCAGACTGCTTTGGCGATATCCCGCACGGCACTCTCTTGGACCCATCATTAACTCACTCGGGTTTGATTTAAACCGAATTTTTAACGAACTACCGATCGTCGCGTTGATTTTAACCCTCACCGAGGCAGGGTCCCTATTGATCGAAGCGCTGGCCTTGTCTAACGACCAACAGTTAGCGGGGGCTATTATTTTTATGCTAACCGCGAGCATTGTAGCGCTCAATTTTGTCACTGATATCATCCTCGCGCTCACCGACCCGCGCGTTCGTCGCAGCATCCTGGGGTAAGTTAAGATGACAGAGACTACTGCTAATGTTGACGTGAATGTTAACCAAAAACTCAAAGAAGCTTACTTCACTGCTTCCCAGGGCCAGTTAATTTGGGCACGATTCAAAAAACAAACAGCTGCCATGGTGGGGGCTGGCGTGCTCATCGCTTTAATTTTAGCGGGGGTTTTTGCGCCCTTCCTGACGCCCTATGATCCGACGATTGACGGACGCAATAAAGACTATGTCTATGGTGCGCCGAATGTTCCATCATTCTGTGATAGTAACGGCTGTTCTCTTAGACCGTTCATCTACAGCTATAGCCGGACTCGCTCGATCGCAACCAATTTTCGATGGGTTACCGAGATCGACAAGGACGCCCGTCGCTATCTGGTTTTCTTCCCCGAGGGGGATAAATATGAATTCTTAGGCATGGATTTCAATACGCATTTATTCGGTGTCGATAGCGGTAAGATTCATATTTTCGGCACAGACTCAACCGGTAAGGACATCTATTCTCGAACGCTCCACGCGATCAACACGTCGCTTGCGGTAGGCACGATCGGCGTTTTTATTGCCTTTGTACTGGCATTGATAATTGGTGGTATTTCGGGTTATTACGGCGGCTGGATAGACTCCGCGTTACAGATGATGACCGACACAGTTCGAACGATACCGGCAATTCCATTATTTATGGCGCTGGCCGCATTCATGCCCGATACCTGGAGCTCGGAAACTCGATTTTTATTCATCTCAATTATTCTTGGATTTGTGGGTTGGCCAACACTGGCAAGACGGGTTCGAACGCATCTACTGACCGAGCGCAATCAGGAATACGTGCTTGCTGCACAATTATGTGGTGCTTCTGCTGGTCATGTCATCCGACGTCACCTGTTGCCAAGCTTTACCAGTTATATCATTGTTGACTTGATCATTTCATTTCCATACATGGTGCTCTCTGAAACGGCGCTGAGCTTTATCGGCCTTGGCTTGAAAGATCCGGTCAATTCTCTCGGTGTCATGTTGCAAAACGTCACTGACCCGGACGTGTTACTGAATTACCAGTGGCATTTCATACCTGTCTTATTCTTCATTACCCTGGTGCTAGCCTTCGTGTTTGTCGGTGACGGCTTGCGTGATGCCGCCGATCCTTATGCGGATACTAAAAAATGAGCACCCCATTAATTTCTGTAAAAGACCTTACTTTAAGCTTTCGCACCGACGAAGGCTTAGTCAAGGCAGTTGATCAAGTCTCTTTCGATATTGCACCTGGCGAAGTTATGGGTCTGGTGGGTGAGAGTGGTTCGGGTAAATCCGTTACCGCTAAATCGCTAATGCTACTCAACCCAGACAACGCGGTCTATGACCCAAAAAGCAGTATTACCCTGAATGTCGATGATAAATCGGTTGATGTTTTTTCACTCAAAAAACCGAGTGAACAAATGATTATTCGTGGCGGGGCTATTTCTATGATTTTTCAGGAGCCTATGGCCAGCTTTGCACCGGCCATCTCTATCGGTGAGCAAATGGTAGAGCAGCTCATGATTCACTCCACGATGACTCGAGCCAGAGCGAAAGAAATTTCTATAGAAATGCTAACTCGTGTCGGCATTCCTGATCCGGCTCAACGCTTCGGACAATATGCATTTGAGTTTTCCGGTGGTATGCGCCAACGTGCGATGGTCGCGATGGCGCTTTCTACTAAGCCAAAGTTGCTCATTGCTGACGAACCAACTACAGCGCTCGATGTGACAATCCAGGCTCAGGTCATCGACCTGATGAAAGACCTGGTTAAAGAATTCCACATGGCTATTTTATTTATCACCCATGATTTGGGTGTTATTGCGCAAACGGCTGATCAGGTAGCGGTGATGTACCTCGGCAAATTAATTGAGAAGGGTTCTGTTCGACAAGTGCTACGTAATCCGCAACACCCCTATACCCGCGGACTACTCGACGCTTTGCCGCGGCTTGACGACCTCGATAGGCCATTGAAAGCCGTGGAAGGTGATATCCCTTCACCGCTGGACCGTCCTTCAGGCTGTGTCTTCAATACGCGTTGCCCTGTATCACTCGGTAAGGAATGTGAAACCATAGTTCCCGAGTTCACAACCAATAAAGACGGGCAGCAAGTTGCTTGCCTGCTTGCACAAAAAGAAGAGGCCGAAGCATGAGTGCACCAATCATCTCTACCGACGATCTATCCGTCCACTTTCCGCTAAGGGGCCCTCTGTTTGGCGAACAACCGGTAGTACGTGCCGTAGAAAGTGTGAGTGTTGAAATAGGCAAGGGTAGTTTTTATGGTCTAGTTGGTGAGTCTGGCTCGGGGAAAACAACCTTCGGTCGCGCTTTATTACGGGCAGCACCTATTACCCGAGGCTCAGCCATTTATAATGATGGTGAAGTCAAATACGACTTGACCACATTACAAAAAAACGAATTAAAAGATTACCGAAAACGCGCTCAACTAATCTTCCAGGACCCCTATGCCGCCTTAAGCCCACGCATGACGGTCCGCGATATTATTGCCGAGCCACTCGAAGTCATGGGCTTAACCAAAACACGCGAAGAAACCGACGAACGTGTGCGCGAAATTGCCGCTAAGTGCCGTATCAATCTGGAACATTTACGTCGCTTCCCGCATGCTTTTTCGGGTGGACAGCGCCAGCGTATTTCTATCGCCAGAGCACTTGTCTCAAAACCGAATTTTATTGTTGCCGATGAAAGCGTCGCCGCATTAGACGTGTCGATTCAGGCCGACGTACTCAACCTGCTAAAGTCTATTCAGAAGGATATGGGGTTGACTTTCCTTTTCATCAGCCATGATTTAAGTGTTGTCGCCCATACCTGTGACCATGTTGCGGTAATGTACCTAGGACGCCTGGTTGAGACAGCCCCCACACGCGAGCTTTTTGCCAATCCTCGTCATCCTTATACCAAGGCATTGCTATCGGCAATTCCATCTCTCGACCCCGACGATAGAGGCAATCCTTTAAAGCTAGAGGGCGAAATTCCATCACCAACTAATCCGCCACCCGGTTGTAAGTTTCAGACCCGTTGTCGATATGCTATCGATCTCTGCCGCAAGGAAGAGCCGAAACTGGATAAACTTGGGGATGAGCATGATGTCGCTTGTCATCGTTGGAAGGAACTTGCGGCATAGCTAGAAAGCTCTAATACATAGCTAAGCTAAGCTTTAAATTATTTATCCAGGATTAACCATTGACCCAAAACATTTCTGATATTTCAGAAACAATTCAACGCATGCTCGATACTGCCTCACAGATTTGCATGCAGCATTTTCGTAGCCAAGTGCCGTTTGATATCAAGCAAGATAACTCTCCCGTCACCATTGCCGATAAAGCGGCTGAGAAAGCGCTACGCGATATTCTTGGCAAACGCTTTCCAAAACATGCGATCTATGGCGAAGAGCAAGGTCACAGCCAAGGTGAAGGCGGTACCTGGGTTATTGATCCAATCGATGGCACCAAAAGCTTTCTACTGGGTAATCCGTTGTTCGGTTGTTTGGTCGGATTTGTCGAAAATAACATAGTTCAGGCAGGTGGATTAGCCATGCCAGCACTCAACGAAATATGGACAGCGGATCGAACTGGCCCAACGCTGTTAAACGGCAAGCCTTGCCAAGTGAGTGAATGCAAACAATTAGACCAGGCCAACATCTTAACCTCATCGCCCGATTTCTTTAATCCTTATGAGCTTAAACAGTTCGAACAACTTTGTGATCATACCCGCTATCGCCGGTATGGTGGCGATTGTTACACCTATGCGATGCTCGCTGGGGGTTGGGTTGATCTCGTTGTTGAATCTGGCTTGTTTCCGTTTGACTACCTACCCTTAGTGCCTATTGTCGAGCAAGCGGGTGGGGTTATTAGCGATTGGCAGGGCAATGCACTCAACTTGCAATCAGGACCGCAAGTGATAGCCGCAGCCACGCCTGAGTTGCATGAAGCAGCGCTGGCTGCACTGAACTGATCCTTTATTCAGTCAGCTTATTCAATTAACTCATTCAGCCAGCTCTAGCATGATCACGACACGCCCTAAATAGTATGTATGTGGCGCCGTTGCTTGATACAATTCAATCTGCTATCGCCAGCCACATGGAAACCAATGACCATTAAAAAAACCGACATCACTGCCGTTATTCTGGCCGGTGGTATGGGACGACGCATGGGCGGCCTCGACAAGGGGCTAATCGAATTTAACGGGCAGTTACTGGTCGAGATTCTGATCGACAAGCTGCAAAATCAGAATGTCAAAATTGTCATCAATGCAAACCGCAATCAATCTATTTATGAGGGTTATGGGTTTCCAGTGATCAGCGATGAACTCAGTGACTATCAGGGGCCTCTCGCAGGCTTTGCCAGTGCTATGGCCGTAGTCGACAGTCAATATATTCTGTCCCTACCCTGCGATAGCCCATTGCTGAGTGATCAATATGTTGACCGTTTCATCGAGTGTCACAACTTACCTGAAAACAACAATGCCCCAATTAGCGTTGCCTACGATGGAGAACGTCTGCAACCAGTACATGCTTTAATCAAAGTAGATTTACTCGCAAGCCTGAATAAGTTTCTCGACAGCGAAGATCGAAAAATTGACCGCTGGTATGCGCAACACCAATTTAACCGAGTCGATTTTTCGGATCAGAGAGAGATGTTTAAAAATATTAACACTCCTGAAGACCAACAAAACTTGGCTCTTGGTAAATTAGGGAAATAGTCAAAGTTATGATATCTAGCAAGATTCCCGTCGTCGGTTTCAGTGCCTACAGTGGTACTGGGAAAACAACCCTGCTCAAACAAATTATTCCACTGTTAAAGCAACGCAAGTTGAGGCTGGCCGTTGTAAAACATGCACACCA
>JBLILW010000052.1:0-12561 GCA_047638435.1 Urechidicola sp. | reverse complement strand
AATTAAAGCGGGTACCTTAATATTATGGGGTGTTTGTTGTCAGTTCTTGAGATCAAGTTACACCACTGACTTTCGATGAGAGCCTATTCTTTTTATGTTGTTGCAGATAATGGCAGTATTGCAGCTACTTTGGTGTTTTCTCTATATGAGCTGAGGTTTATGAATAACCCCTTTTATGCTGCAATGGTTGCACTTAGTGTGATTTTTAGTGATTAAAAATGCTCATACAGGCCATTGCCTTTAGTGTGTTGGGAAATAAAACAGAGCGATACCAGGTCACTCAAAAAATGCTGATGAAATTCAGTTATCATACCTGCTCCAGAAAGAGAATAAAGGACAGCACTCAATGTCATTAAGTTAATCGTAAGCAATTGAATATGCTATGGTTTACACCATAACATATTGAATGGTCTTTATTACAAGTTCTGTAATGCCAAAGCGATACCTTGACCAACGCCTACGCACATTGTTGCTAATGCATAGCGTCCTTTTGTTTCCTGTAATTGTAAAGCTGCGCTACCGACTAATCTGGCGCCACTCATACCCAGTGGGTGACCAAGTGCGATAGCCCCACCATTAAGGTTTAATTTGTCGCTATCATCCTCAAGACCTAATTCACGCAGGCAAGCCAGAGCTTGAGCTGCAAATGCTTCGTTGAGTTCGATAACATCAAAATCTGAAAGCGAAAGGCCGCTGATGGCACAAAGCTTTTGAGTCGCAGGTACTGGCCCGATACCCATTATTTTTGGATCGACGCCGACTGAGGTGCCAGCAACAAAACGTGCTATTGGCGTTAGCCCATGCGTTTTAATTGCGGATTCTGAGGCGATAATGAGTGCAGCTGCACCATCGTTGACTCCTGATGAATTTCCGGCAGTGACCGTACCATTTGCCCGAAATGGAGTGGGTAATTTTGACAAACTTTCGATATTCGAATCAAATCGAGGGTGTTCGTCTTGATCGACTATTACTGTAGATTTACGTGATTGAACCTCAACAGGAGTAATTTCTTTGCGTAGTCGACCAGACTCATGTGCTTTGGCGGCTTTTTGTTGAGAGGCTAATGCAAACTTATCTTGGTCTTGACGTGAAATATTGAATTGTTCGGCAACATTCTCGGCAGTCTCCGGCATGGAGTCGACGCCAAAATTCTTTTTCATCAATGGATTGATGAAGCGCCAACCGATAGTGGTATCATAAATTTCAGCTGTTCTGCCAAAAGGCTGTGAATTCTTTGGCATCGCAAATGGCGCACGGGTCATCGACTCTACTCCGCCAGCGATGATCAGATTTGCATCACCAACCATTATCGCTCGGGCGGCGGCAATTACCGCATCCATACCAGATCCACACAAGCGGTTTACCGTCATGCCAGGCACTGACACAGGTAAACCTGCTAGCAAGCTCGTCATGCGAGCAATATTACGGTTGTCTTCTCCAGCTTGATTAGTGCAGCCGAGGATAAGGTCGTCGATGGCAGCCAGATCCATCGACGAATTAGCGATCATCAATGCTTTAATCGGTATAGCAGCGAGGTCATCACTTCTGATGCTGGACAAAACACCGCCATAGCGGCCGATGGGTGTGCGAGTATAGGCGCAGATAAAGGCGTCTTGCTTCATCGCATTCATGCATTTTCGGCCAGTGCCGCAGTTGCCTCGATTTCAATTAAGGCGTCGTCTTCAACTAACCCACTGACGACAACCATGGTCATTGACGGGAAGTGTTTCCCCATGACTTTTCGGTAAGTATTGCCCACTTCTTTTTGTTTTAAGAGGTATTCTTTTTTATCGATAACATACCAAGTCAGTCGTACTATATCATTGCTACTGCCACCAGCAGCTTCAACAACATCAACAATGTTGCGTAATGCCTGTTCCATTTGGCCGATAAAATCTTTAGCTTCAAACACCTGATCTTTATTCCAGCCAATTTGACCACCAACATATAATCGAGGGCCAGTGGCGAGCATGCCATTGGAATAGCCTCTAGCTGGCTTCCATCCTTCTGGTTGAATTATCTTATGCATAGCTTTACCTATTCTGACGTGTTTATCCGTACGAGTTAATCTAATTCTGACATACGTTGGCGCAATAATTCTGGCCAGGGCGTGGGTGACATTTCGGGTAATTTTATAAAAACCAGAGTCGTATTCATTGTCAGACGTTTTTGCTCTGCGCTAGAAGCGACAATGAGCAGGTTGACACTGGCACTGCCAATGCGAGTAGGCGTCAGCTCGAAGTCGAGGACATCACCGTGCAGACTGGGCGCATGAAAGCTAACTTCAAAATGAACCGTCGGCACTCCGACTTTCATTGGACCATGCAGGGTTTCAAATGGGTGGCCAAGCACTTCGGAAAACCAAGTTTCAACCACCGTATTAACCATTTCAAAATAACGTGGATAAAAAACTATCCCAGCCGGATCGCAATGTTGAAACAGTACTTTTTCTTTATGATGAAAAGATTTCATATTAAACCCCTAAATAACGATCGGCTAATTCGGGCGTCAACTCTGCGGGACTTCCCTCCCAACTTGAAACACCTTTTTCCAAGACAACGCATCGCGTGGCGATGTTAAGTAATTCCTTCAGCGACTTATCAACCAGCAGAATAGAAAGACCTTCATTCATCAGTTTTCTAATCGCCGCCCATATTTCCTGGCGAATAACCGGCGCTAAACCTTCGGTTGCTTCATCTAGAATTAATAATTTAGGGTTGGTCATCAACGCACGGGCAATGGCGAGCATTTGTTGTTCGCCACCAGACAGGGTATTGGCAAGCTGTTTGTCACGTTCACCCAAGCATGGGAATAGATCAACGGCTTTTTGGTAATCCCATTTACCGGGCCTGGCCGTCGCGATTAAATTTTCCTGTACTGTCAGATTAGTGAAACAACGCCGTCCTTCAGGCACTAGCCCGATGCCAAGCTGGGCGACCTGAAAAGCTTTCATTCCCGACAGGTTTTGCCCGTCAAAAACAATGCAACCGTTCCTGATCGGGTTTAATTGGCATATCGAGTGAATAGTGGTCGATTTACCCATACCGTTGCGCCCCATTAAGGCCACAACTTCACCTGCAGAAACGGTCAGGTTTACGCCAAACAGTGCTTGTGATTGACCGTAAAATGTTTCTATATTGTCAACGCTCAGCATCAGTCGTCGCTCCCTAAATAGGCTTCTTTGACTATCGCATTATTGCGTATTTCGTCAGCATTACCCTGAGCAATGACCTGTCCGTAAACCAGCACTGAAATACGATCAGCCAATCGAAACACAGCATCCATATCATGCTCAATGAGTAGAATTGGAATATCATGTTTGAGAGTTTCAAGGAAATCGGCCAAACGCTCTGAGCCACTGGCACCCAAACCGGCCATTGGCTCATCGAGTAACAGTAACCTCGGTTTTAAAGCCAATGCACAAGCGAACTCCACTTGCCGACGCTCACCATGTGACAATATCGACACCGGTGCGTCAGCACGGTCTTGAAGGCCGACCAATGCAATTACATCATCGGCGGCATCGATCAATGCCTGATCGCGGTTAACGGCCTTCCAGAAACGGAAGCTTGACCCCGTAATCGCCTGACTAGCAATCATCACGTTGCGCCGTACGCTCAGTGGCATCGCCAGTGACGAGATTTGAAAGCAGCGACCCAAACCTTTTCTTGCCCGCTCAGCAACGCTCAGCATAGTAATGTCTTCCCCATCGAGGAAGATATGCCCTTGGTCAGGTTGTAAGCCACCAGCGATCTGGTTAATGAGTGTCGATTTGCCCGCACCGTTAGGGCCGATGAGTGCGTGAATTTCGCCTTGGCGCAGATCAAGACTAACGCCATCAGTCGCTTTCAATGCCCCGAAATGTTTATGTAAATTATCGATGTTCAGAATTGAACTAGTCATTTTGAGCCTTCCCAGCAATCAAACCCATCAATCCACCTCGAGCGAATAGTACGATACCCAGCAAAATCAACCCCAAAAAGAACTGCCATCGATCAGTAAAACCACCGAGAAAGGTTTCTAGTAATACGAAAGCGATAGCACCTGCGATTGGGCCGAATAAACGACCGACACCACCCAGCACGACAATGACAATAATTTCACCTGAGCGATGCCAGCTCAACATGCTTGGGCCAACAAAACCGTTAAGGTCGGCAAAGAGTGCTCCAGCACCAGCGGTAATCATTGCCGATAAAACAAAAGCCATTAACTTAATTTTAAATGGGTCAATACCAGCGGTTGCAAGCCGTGTTTCGTTCAGTTTTGCCATCGTTAGCGCCGCACCAAAACGCGAGCCAATAACCCGATGGGTAAAGAAGAGCGACAGCATCAGCGAAAAGAAGCAGATGCCAAAAAAGAATAACGGGTCACTAGCATCAAAACCGACAAAACTGTTTCGTATATAGATAGGTAAGCCATCTTCGCCACCGTAGGTTGGGAAAGAGATAGCGAAGTAATAAATCATTTGCGCAAAGGCGAGTGTGATCATAATAAAATACACCCCTTTTGTGCGCAGGCTGATAACGCCAATCAGCATTGCGACGAGTCCAGCGGCAATGATTGCAATGGGCCAAATCAACAGTAATTGATCGGTGCCGGGTATTAGGCCAGCAAACGCTGAACCATCAAATGAATGAAAAGCAGCGATGCCGGCAACATAGCCTCCGAGCCCATAAAATGCAGCGTGACCAAAACTCACCATGCCACCATAGCCAAGTGCTAGGTTCAAACCAACAGCGGCCATCGCCACGATAGTCACTCGTGTCGACAGGTTAACGTAATAGATTTCGCCCATAACGCTTGCGATGATGGGTGCCAGTATTAATCCTGTGATGAGCGCAATATTGACCCATGATTCTCTATTTAAACTAAGCATTAGCGGGAAAAAGACCTTTTGGTTTAATGGCCAGAATAATCGCCATGAGCAGATAAATAAGCATTGATGCCAGTGCCGAACCAAAACTCATCGCATCGGCGGTATCCATGAATAAACGGAAAAAGCTAGGTAGGAATACGCGACCGAGGGTATCGACGATACCTACCAGCATAGCCCCAATCAGCGCACCTTTAATCGACCCAATGCCACCGATAACAATGACGACAAAGGCTAGTATCAGTACCGGCTCTCCCATGCCAACTTCAACCGATTGCAAAGCACCGACCAATGACCCAGCGAGGCCCGCAAGGGCAGCGCCGATCGCAAATACAAAAGTATAAAGCGCAGAGATATTGACCCCAAGCGCACCAATCATCTCCCTGTCATTTTCACCAGCGCGAATTCTCATACCGATACGGGTACATGAAATAAGTAAGTAGAGACCGACTGCGATTAAAATTCCAATTAGAATAATGAGTAATCGATAGAGTGGGTAAACTACACCACCGCCTAATTCGACAGAGCCTGAGATCTCGGCAGGTATATTAAGCCAGAGAGGCTGTGAACCAAAAATCCAGGCGGTTCCTTCGGAAAAAATTAATATCAATGCGAAAGTGGCTAATACCTGGTCTAGATGTTCACGCTTATAGAGGCGGCGAATGATGAGCACTTCTATCAACACGCCAGCCAATGCTGCGCCGATAGCGCCTGCCAATAAACCTAACCAAAATGATCCAGTAATTCCCGTAACATAGGCGCATAAAAAGGCACCTACCATATAAAGTGAGCCATGAGCGAGGTTAAGCAAGCCCATGACACCAAAGATTAATGTCAATCCGGAAGCCATCAAAAACAGCATCACACCAAACTGTATGCCGTTAAGTAATTGTTCTAATGCAAGTGCTACAGTCATTTAGGACGCTTCTGATTCAGTATTGCACCCCCTGCCCCGATTCGTAACCGTAGCAGAGGATGGATTGATGGGTAATTTGAGGCCTGATCCTTATCGGTTCAGGCCAAGTTAAATTAAACCTATAATGAGCACTCGCTAGCGTAAGCGTCTTGAAGGTCGGCAATCGCAATACCCAACAACTTGTTAGTAGGCTTACCGTCACCCGCGACGACTTCACGAACATAGATAGTCTGGATGGGGTGATGATTCGATCCAAATTTAAAGCTACCACGAACTGATTCAAAATCGGCTGATTTAAGCGCGCTGCGAAATGCATCAGGATCGGATGGTTCCGTCTTTTTTAATGCTGACAAAATCAAGTTAGCCGTATCGTAACCCTGGGAAGCGTATAGCGTAGGCGTGCGACCATATTTGTTGCGGAAGGCTTTAACGAATTTTGCATTGGCTGCATTGTCTAGATCATATGCCCACTGTGAGGTATTTTTCACACCAATGGCTGCATCACCAACGGCACCGAGGATAATTTCGTCAAACGAAAATGCTGGACCAAATACAGGTAAATCGAGACCTGAGTTAGCATATTGCTTCATGAAAGCGATACCCATACCACCAGGTAAGAAGAAAAACACACTATCGGCTTTCGATGCCCGGATTTGTGAAATTTCTGCAGCGTAGTCTTTTTGCCCCAGTTTAGTGAATAACTCACCCTTGGGATCACCAAAACGGGATTTGAAGCCGGTCAAGGCGTCAGTACCTGCTGGGTAATTGGGTGCCAGAATGAAAGGCGCTTTTAAGCCTTCCTGCTTCATATAATGCCCCATCGCTTCGTGCAAATTATTATTCTGCCAGGCGACATTAAAGTAGTTTTTATGACAGACCTTGCCAGCTAAAGCCGACGGCCCTGCATTTGGGGATAGGTAGAAAGTGCCACCACGAACAGCTGAAGGCACAACGGCCATTGCCAGATTCGACCAGATGATGCCAGTTAAAATATCAACTTTATCCTTCTGGATTAATTCATTGGCCAATGATTTGGCCACGTCTGGTTTACGCGCATCGTCACGAATAATAATTTCCATGTCCGAATTGGCCAACTCTGTAGCGAGCAAGAAACCATCACGCACATCGATGCCAAGGTGTGAACCACCGCCGGATAAAGTGGTGATCATACCGACTTTAACCGGTGCTGCATTAACGGCTGTAGCAACAGTTAAAACTGCCGAAACAGCGATTCCCATTATTGATTTTTTCATTTTTATTCCTCCAAGGTTTTACTTCTAATTCCTCTAAATTATTAGAGGTGGTTTACTACGGGCTATAACAACAATTTGATTAAAATGCTCGATAGGTCGGCGTCGTCAGCGATTTTGCGATGCCTTTAATGTCGAGTATCTTATCGTTAACGAATTTACCAATATCTTCATCAGCAGGAACATAGAGCTTCATAAGAAGGTCATATTCGCCACTGGTCGAATAAAGCTCAGATGCAATTTCCCGTTGAAATAATTCATCTGCCACCTGATAGGTTTTCCCTGGATGGCAGCGTAGTTGTATAAATACACAAGTCATTTTTTCTCTCCTGTTCTTTCTCTCGTTTCTTGTCGTCCCAGAGAAAGAAAATTACCTGAATGAAGGCTGAACTAATTTGCAATTCAACCCCGGTTAAAAGCCCAGCGAAACATCACTTTGTTAAGGGCATTTCTAAAACTGCACTTTTTCCGCGATTGCGGCGTCTGCTCCGCGCTCGAATCCCCATGCACTACCCGTACACTCCAGTTCTCCGCGCGGTGCTTCCTTGCACTCACAAAAAAATCACTATTTTTAGAGGCACCCTTAGGTAACTCTACGCGTTTTTTGAAAATCTAGTTTATCCCATAATCTTTGATTCAACACTGTTTCCAAAACATCAACCGCACTAATCACATCTTGTTCATCCAGATACAGGGGTGTCAGCCCAAACCGCATGATATCAGGCGCTCGAAAGTCGCCAATAACACCTTGTGCAATGATTGACTGCATTGCTGCGTAGCCGTGTTCGAATGCAAATGATACCTGTGAACCCCGTTGTAGTGGATCACGTGGACTGACCAATTTCAATTGGGGACAGCGTTTTTCTACTTCGCGTATCAATGTTTCAGACAAAACAATACTAGCGTCCCGAATCTGATTCATGTCAACGTCTTGCCATATTTTTAGTGCTTCTTCCAGAATACTCAACTGAATCACAGGTGGTGTACCCACGCGCAACCGTTCAATCGATTTTGCAGGTTGATATGCCTGAGTAAAGGCAAAAGGCGAATCATGCCCCATCCACCCAGAGAGCGTTGGGCGCAACTTTTCAATAATATCAGGACGCACGTAGATAAAAGCTGGTGATCCAGGACCACCATTGAGATATTTATAAGTACAACCAACAGCCATATCACAGTTAGATGCCGATAAATCCACGGGTACCGCTCCGGCGCTATGAGCAAGATCCCAGATCATCACTGCACCATTTTTATGGGCTTTCTGTGTAATTCTCTGCATGTTATGCATACGCCCTGTGCGATAATCGACGTGAGTAATCATTACTGCTGCGACGGTTTCGTCGATAGCCGTGATAACATCCTCAGGTTCAACAATATGCAGCTCATAGCCATTGTTAAGTGACTGAATCAGCCCTTGTGCCATATACAGGTCAGTAGGGAAATTTCCCGAGTCTGACAGAATAACGCGGCGTTGAGGATTCAATTCGAGGGCGGCAGATAGTGCTTGATAAACTTTAATAGAAAGCGTGTCACCCATGATGACAGTATTTTCTAATGCGCCGATCAATTTTCCTATCTGGTTACCGACTCGCAGGGGTTGCTCCATCCACTTTGAGTCATTCCAACCTCGAATAAGGCGCTCTCCCCATTCTTTTGTAATGACCTCATTTACTCGGCTCAGGACATTTTTGGGCAATGGCCCTAGTGAATTCCCATCCAGATAAATCACATCGTTTGGCATTTCAAACAAGTGTTTGCGCGGAAAGGTAGCCATTGTATCGATCGATTCGGTCATAAATTTCCCCGTAAATCCCACAGCTCTGGAAATAACACGACATCTAGCATTTTACGTAAATATTTAACGCCACTGGTGCCGCCTGTGCCACGCTTAAACCCTATAACACGCTCAACGGTTGTTACATGGTTGAAGCGCCAGCGTCTGAAATAATCTTCAATATCAACCAGCTTTTCGGCGAGTTCATACAAGTTCCAATATTTATCCGTATTTTTGTAAACCAGTGTCCAGGCTCTTGTTACTTCGTCATTCGCTTGATGTGATTGGTCAAGACGATAGGTATTCTCAGGAAACTCAATGCCAGTTTCCTTGCTTAGTGCCTGTAGTGCGAGGTGATAAATAGAGGGTTTCTTTAATTCATTTTCTAACGCCTGATAACCCTCGTGATTGTTCTCGTGCACTTTCATCATGGCCGTGTTTCGATTACCCAATGCAAATTCGACTAATCGATATTGATGCGATTGAAATCCTGATGAAGAATCCAGTGAATCTCTAAACGTGGTGTAATCTGATGGAGTCATAGTTCGCAAAACGTCCCAGGCTGAGTTTAATTGCTCGAATATACGAGACACTCGAGCCAGCATTTTAAACGACTGCCTATATTGTTCCTCTATCACCAGACTACGAGCCGCCTCTATTTCGTGTATTGCCAGTCGCATCCAAAGTTCGCTGGTTTGATGCTGAATTATAAATAGCATTTCGTCGTGGGCACCTGACATGCGTTGCTGCGCCGTAAGTATTTTATCAAGTCTTAGATAATTACCATAATTCATGTCGTCTTTCGACCATGACATTTTTGCACCGTCTTTTTCTGGATCGTAATCTTGCATTATTAGACCTATCTATTGTGCTGTGAGCAATTGAGTGAGTCGTGAATTAGCAATTGCCAAGTCATCGATGACCGAAAAATGATGTTTGCCCGTTTGATAACAGGCGTCTACATGGTTGCTATTGTTTGACCAGATTTCACAAATCAAACGATTCTGACGCAAAAATTCAGGTCGCTCTTCATCACCCACCCAAAAGCAAATGGGTATGTCTTGGCGTGGAGAATAAAATACAGGGCTTTCAGCAATAGCTTCATCGTCTGTTAGCCCTAAAACCTGATTCATTTTAGTCAATGTCAAAGGGCGCAAATCATAGATGCCACTAATGGAGACGACCCCGCTCACTCTACTGATTGTTGTCGTTGTCATTGGGCTATCAACACAGGCCATCCGAGTCACCAAATGCCCTCCAGCTGAATGTCCCACTAACCGAATTGGGCCTTCAACCATGGCAGCCGCGGCGCCAATAGCGATGGCAATTTGCTGGGTAATTTGAGTAATTTTAGCGTCTGGTGCCAAGGTATAGCTGGGCATGGCAACACTCCAACCTTGGTCCACTGCACCTTTCGCTAAATGAGACCAGTAGGATTTGTCCAGCATGTGCCAAAAACCACCATGTACAAAAAATACCAACCCTTTTGATTCTTTCTTAGGTTTGAAAAGATCAAACTTATTTCTCGGTTCATCACCATAGCCAACATTCAATTCAGCACAATCCGCCGCCAACATCGACTGGCGATATGCCGCAGCCTTATTCTCCCATTGTTCGATTAAATCATCCGAGCCAGGTATGTAACCAGAGTTATCGAAGGCATCGTTCCAGTCAATCATGACTAGTCGGCCTGTCGAGGGCGCTGATCTGGCTGTAATCGAAAGCGTTGAATTTTCCCCGTCGCCGTTTTTGGCAAAGCATCCACAAAGACAATAGATCGTGGATATTTATAGGGCGCTATGGTGGCCTTGACGTGGTCTTTCAGGCGTTTGTCAGTTTCATCTGTGTGAGCAACATGGTCGGCTAAAACGATATGTGCTTGTACCAGCTGGCCGCGCTCTTCATCAGGCACACCAATCACCGCACATTCCAATACATCGGCATGAGTTAACAATGCCGATTCGACTTCAGGGCCAGCAATGTTATAACCCGAGGATAAAATCATGTCGTCGTTACGGGCAGTAAAATGAAAATGGCCATCTTCATTCTGGATGAAGGAGTCTCCGGTAATATTCCAGCCGTCACGAACATAATTTTGTTGGCGATCATCCCCCAAATAACGACAGCCTGTTGGCCCACGAACGACAAGACGACCCACCGTGCCATGCGCTACTTCAAGCATATTTTCATCAACCACTTTTGCTTGATAACCCTGGATTGGTTTTCCAGTGCAGGCGGGCTGTGAATCGTTAAACCGATTGGAAATAAAAATATGGAGCATTTCCGTCGCGCCGATGCCGTCGAGCATTGGCTTACCTGTTTTTTCCTGCCAGGCTTGATAAATCGGTGCGGGCAATGTTTCACCCGCTGAGATAGCTGCGCGAAGTGAACTTAAATCAGCACCGGTTTCCATCGCATTCAGCATGACTCGGTAGGCGGTTGGTGCGGTCAAACAGATGGTGGCTTTGTAGGTTTCGATAATATCGATCATATTCGCTGGCGATGCTTTTTCGAGCAATGTCGCCGCTGCACCAAAACGCAGGGGAAAAATCGCAAGCCCACCAAGACCAAAAGTAAACGCTAGTGGCGGAGAACCGACAAAAACATCGTGTTCATTAACACCCAATACTTCTTTTGCGTAGCCATCAGCAATGATTAACAGGTCACGATGAAAATGCATGGTGGCTTTCGGACGGCCCGTTGTACCCGAGGTAAAACCTAACAGGGCGACATCATCACGCCCTGTTTTAACCGCTTCAAAACGCACTGACTTATCGAGTGCGGCCAAATCGAGTTCAGCATCATGATTTGCGGTGCCGTCAAAGCAGACAATCTTGTTCAGAAAAGAACTGCTTTTTGCACACAACTCAATATCGTCTAACAAGCGTTTGTCACATAAAGCGAAAGTAATTTCTGCTTTATCAACAATTTGGCTGAGTTCTCCTGCCTTTAACATCGGCATAGTGTTAACCACCACAGCACCGACTTTTGTTGCGGCCAACCAACAGGCCACCATGGCGGGATTATTGGCTGAGCGGATTAGGACGCGGTTGCCTGGTTTAATATCATAGTCATCCATCAGGACATGGGCTATTCGGTTACTCCAATCGGTGAGCTCCTTGTAAGTTCTGCGGCGACCATTGCCAATTAACGCCGTATTATCACCAAACCCACGTTCGACCATTTTATCCGTGAGTTCGACAGCCGCATTGAGGTATTCGGGGTATTGAAATTTATCGAGCAAAAACTCTGGCCATTGGTCAGCGGGTGGCAGATTGTCTCGTGAAAATGTATCGATGTGCGCGGTAGGCCCTAACATCTTAGTGACTCCTGACGGTAGAAAGCGTGTGTTTTGCAATAATGACTTTCTGAACATCCGACGCACCTTCATAGATACGCAATGCTCGGATTTCTCGGTACAAGCGCTCGATTATATGACCACAACGAACACCGTCACCGCCGTGTATCTGCACAGCCTTGTCGATAACATTTTGGGCGTGATCGGTGGCGAACAATTTCGCCATTGCCGCTTCTCGACTAATCCGTGGTGCGCCTGAATCTTTTAACCAAGCGGCTCGATAAATCAATAATGCCGACGCATCAATATCTAACGCCATATCGGCAATGTGGCCCTGCACCATTTGTAAGTCGCCTAGCGGTGCGCCAAACAGTTCGCGTGAGTTGGCACGTTCGACGGTTTCATCCAATGCGCGGCGGGCAAAACCCAAAGCAGCAGCGGCAACGGTAG
>JBLILW010000051.1:0-12666 GCA_047638435.1 Urechidicola sp. | reverse complement strand
GACTTGACGCCATTGCAATGATTGAAAACTTCTGACAACAGATTGACCCGTGAATCAGCCTGACCATCGAGTCGATTGAATCGGATTAACGGATTAGCGCCAATATGTTTGATATGACCCGGCGACGCCTGAAAAGCAATCAATGCACATAGGCCTCCCAATATAGCGTCGGCACCAAGAAGCGCCGCGAGTTGCCCAGTCGCCTCGATACCATTTTGCAGCGGAATAACCAAAGTATCGTGACCGATCATGGGCTTCATGCTTTTCGCAGCGGCGGTGACCTGCCAGGCCTTAACCGCACAAATAACAATATCTACTTTACCGACTGTTTTGGGGCTATCAGTCGCCTGAACTTTATCCAGTACGAAGTCGCCCACTATACTATTGACCCGCAAACCATTCTGTCGAATGGCAGCAAGGTGCTCACCACGTGCAATGAAGGTGACATCATTACCCGCTTGCGCCAGCCGACCACCAAAATAACCACCAACGCCACCACTACCAAAGATTGCTATTCGCATATTTCCCTCTCGTCAATAATTCCCACTACTCACTCTTGCGATAGAACTTGTGAGCCGCCGCAACACCGCTGCCGAGTTCAATCGGATAGTCGAGGTATTTCATTGCCATTTCTATGGCCGCAATGCCGGACAATGCCACCGAAGAAATCATTATACCAACATAGTCGATGCGGAACACTCGCCAAACCAGTATACCTAGTCCCAATCCCTTAGAAACAACATTCTTAACTGTAGGACAGTTCTACCAAAGTATCGCAATTAAACCAATCGGGAACATTGATCGCACTCATAGTTTGAGAATATTGTTCTTGCTCACAGCCACAAAACATCAAACCCAAGGCTTAAACAGCCTGTCAAAAGCCTTGAGCGATACGCTGATACCGTTCGAACAAATCATCAAGGTCTTTCTCTTGCTTCAATAGTCTAATCGACTCAGGCTGGCCATAGAACAAACTAACTGGCGCTGCAAACGGAAATGACCCGACCTTATTTGGCGAAATCATTTCAGCAAAGTCGAAATATCATCTAGGTAGCCAGGCCTGCTTTCACGCTTCCAATGCTTTTTTGTTACCCCCACTAATGCAAGAACCTTATTCAACATAAACCCTTTTTGCGAACCGGCAACCGCTAGAACAACACCTCACTTATCCATTCGAAAGTCAACTGACACGATTGCACTGACACCATCAACACATAACAGGGCTGGATGATTTGATTGGTTCATGGTCTCACGAACCGAAGCAATATCGGTTTCTACGCCGGTTGCTGTTTCGTTTTGAGTGACGAGTACTGCTTTAATATCATACTCACTATGATTGGCAAGCACTTGTACGAACGGGTCAACGGGTGCCGCTTCTCACCATTCGACATCGATCACTTCGACTTCAATTTGAAATCGTTGACGTATTTCTAACCAACGCTGTGAAAACATGCGTTAACTCGCCGCTAAGATTTTGTCTCCAGGCGACAGGGCATTCACGATCGATGTTTCCAGACCACCAGTACCACTCAATGGTTAAATCAACACCTCACCCGCTGTAGTCTTAAACACTTTTTTCAGACCATTCAATATCAGATGAAAAAATGCCACAAGATCAGTAGATTGATGATCCCAGAACGCTTGATCCATGGCGCATCTTAGTCGATCAGGTATGTTGGTAGGCTCTAGAATAAATACCGGATCTTGATGCGACTTGATGGAGCTCCATTGAGTGTTTAAATTGAAACTAAAAAGTGTTGTTGACACTGCATTTATTTATATATGAAAATTATTTCCATTAAAATTAATATTATAATATTTTTTTTAAAATAAATTTAGCTATAATATTCATATAGTTAAAATATAATTATAATTATAATCAATACATATTTAAATAATTGGAATGTATTTTTATTTATTAAAAAACACTTTCCATCTATTAATCAAAAATAATTCATGCTAACTTACGGCGCATGTCAGATTCAATCATTCAAATTACTAAAAAACGCGGCAGGCCACCGGGTCCCAATAGCAAACCAAGCGATGGTAAGAATCAATCGCTAGTTCGTGCCATGACCCTGTTAGAGCGACTTTCCGTTGCACCTACAGGCATGAACTTAACCGACCTGTCACAGCAACTGGGCATGCCATCAGCAACGACACATCGCTTACTCAACACCTTCGAAGAAATGGGTTATGTCGAACACGACTCGGCTCTCGGCCTTTGGTTTATTGGCCTCAAAACTTTCTCGGTCGGAAATGCTTTTTTAGATCGACGTGACTTTATTGCCACCGCCCGACCTTATATGCGACGTCTGGTAGATCAATGTGGTGAGACAGTGAGCCTGGCCGTCATCGACGATGGCGAAGCGGTTTATGTTGGGCAAGTTCAATCACCAGAAATGATGCGTATGATTGTGAAATTAGGCAGTCGGTCACCCATACATGCTTCGGGTGTTGGCAAAACACTGCTGGCGAGTATGACAGAAAAAAGCGTATCAAATATTTTACAACGCAAAGGTCTGGTCCAATTTACAAACCGCACTATCGACAACCCTGCCGATTTACGCAACGAACTCTCTTATATTCGCAAATTGGGATATGCACTAGACGACGAAGAACGTGCAATTGGCTTGCGCTGTGTGGCTGCCACAATCTTTGACGAAAATGGCATCGCACTTGCGGCGCTATCATTATCAGGGCCAAAAGCCCGAATAACCGATAGCCGACTGACTGATCTAGGTGCGGCTACCCGACAAATGGCAGATGAAGTGACTGCTGCACTCGGTGGACGAAAACCACCAGGCGCTTCTTAATACATCGATTATTAAGATATAACAATCTTACCTTTATTTGAGAGCGATAAACATGGAACAAAAATACATTTTGAATTTGGAGTCGGCAAAAAGAGTAGCTGCAGCTGCCGAACTAGAAGCCACCAACAATGGCTGGAAAGTCGTGATTGCGATTGTCGATGATGGCGGCAATCTAATGTACCTGCAACGCGAAAAAGTCCAGCTTGGCAGTATCGACGTCGCCATCAAAAAAGCTGAAGTAGCGCTTAACTTCCGTCGTCCAACCAAATTTTGGGAAGACATGGTTGCCAATGGTCGTCAGGGTTATTTAGCGATGCCTGGCATGCTGCCACTTGAAGGCGGTTTGCCCATCATCTACAAAAATGAAGTGATTGGTGCTATTGGCATCAGCGGCGTCAAATCAGATGAAGATGGCATTATCGCCCGGGCTGGCGTAGCCGCGCTCTAGCCGGTAGGCGAGCTTTTGTCGGCTCACAAGCTCATTGCGTCGGACCTGACATAGTTTGCAAATACGACCTTAATATAATTCAACCACTTAACAATTTCACGATTGACGAACTAAGGCGAGCAACCAACGCCAAATAAGTAAATTTTAAACCCAATACAGAGGCATATTGATGAGCAATTTTTCCGAACTAAAAATCCCCAACACCCTGGCAGCTGGGCCTGGTCCTGGCAACACTGACCCTCGCGTTCTAGCGGCGTTCGCCAATCAGGGCGTGGCTGATCACATGCAAGCGGATGTACTGCGTGGCATGATTGAAGCGAAAATTATGTTACGTGAAGTTTTCGGCACTCAGAATACTTACACTTTTGGCGTTGCTGGAACGGGCTGGAGTGGCCTGGACAGCATACATGGCGCTATCTTACCTGGTGACAAAGTGGTTGTTTTCGTCAACGGCACATTCAGCGGCATCGACGGCCTGTCTATTCGCATGAAAGCGTCTAATATTGAGGATTTGACCGCTAACCCAATGGATCCACAGCCGGCTAATGTGATTACTGTTACCGTTCCTCACGGCCAATCTGTGACTGGCGATATTGTCGAAGCTGCACTAGCCGAACATAAGCCAATGTTCGCATTCATGGCTCATTGGGAAACAGGCTCTGGTCGTATCAACGACCTACAAGGCTTTAACGATGCCTGTGTTAAGCATGGCGCAATGGGCATGGTAGACGCAGTATCCAGCATGGGAATCGAACATTTCAATATCGATGATTTCCCAGGTGTTGACATGTGGGCTTCTTGCCCACAAAAAGGCATTCTCGCACTACCCCTGACTTACGCCCCTGTTAGTTTCACCGACAAAGCCATCGAACTGTTCAAAACTCGCGGATGCTACAGCTTCGTTCACAATCCAATCCTGGAAGCACGTCACTGGGGTATTGTTGACGGTCAAGACGTCTCTGCTGGTACTTACCATCGCACCCATTCACCCTATGCCGTTGCGTCTTTCCACGAAGCACTTCGCCTGTTACTAGAGCATGGTCGTGCACAAAAAGCCGTTGATTACGCTGCCAGTGAGACAGTTTTACGTGAAGCCGTTGCAGCTATGGGTTGTGACGTTACCTCTAACATGACTTCTCTGATTGTACTCAACCTACCGGGTGAATTTGCTGGACGTGAAAAAGAACTGGTAGGCAATTGTCGGGCAGCAGGATTTGGTATTTGGCCAACTCTATCGGAACCAGTCCAAATCCGAATTGGCATCCTCAACCAACTCACAAACGCATCTTTAACTGACATTATTAATCGCTTCGCTGATGCGATGCAGGTGATGGGAGTTGAGTTTGATAAAGCAGTCATTATGGCTGATGTGGCTAAAAAACTGAGCTAACTTAACGCTCAGAAAACGCAATACAACTTAAGGCCGATAGCGAGAGTTATCGGCTTTTTTAGTGAGCATCAATATTACCTAACCGCAAGAATTTTAAAACTCTGTGGGCTTAACCCCTAGCAGGGCATAAATACTAAGAACCCTTCATCAAAATGAAGCAGATGGATGTTATTAGCTCGGCTGAAATACTGCAAACAAGTTAGCTAAAAACATATGAAAACTCGTTTCATTTCTGTAGTTTAAAAGCAAACAAAAAGGACTCGATTTCCTGGAATAACTTGAGACGAATAACGTCCAATTTTGATAATTTTGACGCCGCAGTTATACGCCAACAATTATGAACTCTTTATGACGGCTTAAATTTTAATCTTATCGGGGCGCTAGTGAGTACACTTCCTCATACTGACTATTTTCTAAGAAGTCATAGCCACCGGGGAATATGGTTAGTTACTGACCAGTTTTCGGGCTGTGTTGATGTTCATACCTTTGCTACTAATTCCGATTGCTATTAACCTCCTGATTATATTCAATTTCATCAGTGTCATTATGGCAGCATTCATTATCTTTTTTATTAAGGTTAAATTATCCAGTGGCCGAGCATCAACAACAGTAATAATGATAGCTATCGATTGAGGTATGAAAATGTACAGCAAACTCTAACCCTTGAAAAAACGCGTATAGCAGCAGAAGATGCCAACAAGGCAAAGAGTTCTTTTCTGGCAGACATGAGTCATGAAATTCGAACTCCGATGAACGGCGTTATTAGTATGGCGTCATTTCTCGAGGATACGCCGTTATCAGATGAACAAAAAAACTACCTGAATTCCAATTCTTGTTTTGGTAATAACCTGTTATCTATTATTAATGACATCTTGTATATCTAAATGTAGTGATTATTTTAATGTTCAAGCTAGCCAGGGGCAAACTTGGCAAGACCTTTATGCCATCAACTCCCAGGACTTACCTTGTTCGGCAGCCGCTATCCACTTTTCACATACCCCAACTGTTCTGATAATTGTCTACCAGCCTCCATCACGATTGCAATCCAGGATTCTCGACGTCTTTCTATCGGCGCCGACACGGACAGACCGGCGATAGCGACATTGGTATTATCAAAAATAAGTACGCCAATGCAGCCGACATCTATTTCAGCTTCTTCATTGTCTAGTGCGTAACCTTGTTCAACTGCAGTGGTGCACTCAGTTTGCAAGCGATTTACATTGTTGATGGTGTTGCGAGTATAGGCAGGCAGGTTGGTGCGTTGAGCATAACCTTCGATAGCATCAGCACCGGAATGCCCCAGTATCAATTTTCCTACAGCAGTAACATGCAATGGCGCGCGACTGCCGATCATTTGTTGCACATGCATCATGCGCTTCGGCGTTGCCTTTTGAATGTAGACAACTTCATCACCTTCCCGAATGGTAAGGTTCGCCGACTCATTCAACTGTTGGCACAAAAATTCCAGTACTGGCGATGCCAGCGTGCCGAGGTCAATTTTGCTATGTAAGCGAGCACCCAACTGTAACAGTTTTAAGCCTAGTTTATAATTGCCTGATGGATCTTTTTCAACAAGGTGATTTTGAATCAATGCAGCGAGGATACGGAAAGTAGTCGAACTGTGAAGCCCAGTCTCGGCACTGAGTATTTTTAGACTGACAGGTTCTGGATAACGCGCTATCGCATCCAGTAGTTCTGTGGCTCTATCGATAGATTGGATACGGTAGGTTTTGCTGTCCTTGGTCATTGATAGTGATCCATCTTAAGTTGTTTCAAGAACAATATTTTTTACTTTATAACATATTAGACGAATTATTTCACTTAACGAAATATGATTCTTCAAGATTCCCGACCAATGCGCCTAAATTAATTTTTTCACATCGTGCGATATCTACAACTATATAAATTATTTGCATTAATTAAAATTGGTTTTATAAGCTAGGAATTGCCTTCATTAACTCAGATTGCCATTTATTGAGAAATGCAGCAATGTACCAATTAATTAACCCTTAGCTCGTTTAATAGAAAGCCTTCGTAGCTTTGCTAAGCTACTTTTTAGTCGATTCATGTGATTTCAGATAAGCCCCAGCTTATTTTTCATAATGTAAAATCAGTTTCTCAATAAGAAAAACAAACGAAAACAAACGGTTAGGATTAAAATCGTCAAAATTATCATTATTTCATAATGTGAAATACATGCCGTATTGCGAAAAAATATTCTTTGCTTTAATGTGAGGTACAAATAAAGCAACAATACTTTATGAAAATTACTCTGAATTGGAACTAAATCATGTTTGATCTAAACCCAGTATTTATACCAGGCCCAACCAATATCCCCGATCGGCTGCGCAATGCGATGCATGTTCAAACACGGGACCATCGGTCGCCTGATTTTATAAAGACGCTAACGCCAGTTTTGCAAGACTGCAAAAAAATATTTAAAACCAGCGATGGTGAAGTCATTATCTTCCCAGCCAGTGGCACTGGCGGTTGGGAAGCAGCGATCACTAATACGCTATCACCGGGTGACAAGGTACTGATTGCTCGTTATGGCATGTTTTCTCATCGCTGGATCGACCTCTGCCAACGTCATGGTCTCGATGTTCAAATCATCGAATGTGCCTGGGGAAGCGGGGCGCCAGAAAGTTTGTTTGCAGCGGCACTAGCCGACGACAGCAATCACGACATAAAAGCGGTATTAGTCACCCACAATGAAACAGCGACAGGTGTCGTCAGCGACATAGCGGGTGTTCGCCGGGCCATGAATTCGAGTTCGCATCCGGCTTTGCTATTGGTCGATTGCGTTAGTTCGCTCGGATCGATGCCGTTCGAGATGGATGAATGGGCTGTTGATATTGCCGTATCTGGTTCTCAGAAAGGTTTTATGTTAACAACCGGAATGGCTATTCTTGGCGTCAGTCAAAAAGCCTTATCGATGATGGAATTCGCAAAGCTACCGCGCACCTATTTCGACTTCCGCGACATGATGAATGCCAATGCCAGTGGGGGATTTCCCTACACGCCACCATTGCAACTCATCTACGGGTTGCGTGAAAGCTTGAATATGATTTTTGAAGAAGGTTTAGCCAATGTTCATGCTCGCCATCACCGATTAGCCGAAGGCGTGCGCCAGGCTGTAAATGCCTGGGGTTTAAAGCTCTGTGCACAATCGCCTGATCTTTATTCCGACACAGTTAGTGCTATTTATGTTCCCGAGGGATTTGATAGCAATGAATTAACCGAGCATGCTTTCAATATCTATAACGTTTCATTCGGCATTGGACTGGGTGAAATGAATACAAAAGCATTTCGTATTGGTCATTTGGGTGCACTCACCGATGTAATGGTGCTTTCGGGTCTGGCAACCATTGAGATGGCGATGGCTGACCTCGACTATCCGATCAAACTGGGTAGCGGCGTCGCCGCTGCACAGGAGTACTTCCGAACAACCGCCAATGCTAAGAGAGCCTGAGGTTAATTATGGGCAATACTGATACTAAACCACTGATCATTCCCGACTTTGATGATGTCATTACTGCACATGAGCGCATCAAACCATATATACATAGGACTCCAATTCTAACTTCGACATTTATGAATGAGTTAACTGGTGCTGAGTTGTTTTTCAAATGTGAGAATTTCCAAAAGGCGGGTGCTTTTAAGGTGCGCGGTGCGTCCAATGCAGTTTTTGGTTTGAGTGATGAGATGGCAGCAAAAGGCGTCGCCACCCATTCTTCCGGTAATCATGCGTTATCGTTATCTTATGCGGCGGGTCGTCGTGGTATTCCAGTCACGGTAGTCATGCCGCGTACCGCGCCACAGGCGAAAAAAGACGCAGTAATTGGATATGGTGGCGTAATCGTCGAGTGTGACCCTTCGACCAGTTCACGCGAAGAAACCTTCGCCAGAGTAGTGGCCGAAACAGGTGCCGAATTTGTTCATCCCTATAACGATCCGCGTGTCATTGCAGGTCAAGCAACCTGTTCGCGAGAATTACTTGAACAGGTTGATAATCTAGATTCTGTCATAGCGCCAATTGGCGGTGGTGGAATGATTTCTGGCACCTGCTTAACAGTGTCGAATGTTGCACCGGGAATGAAGATTTATGCTGCAGAACCGCTCAATGCTGACGATGCAGCGCGTTCGTTTCGAGCTGGCCACATCATCGCCGATGACGCCCCCGAAACCATTGCTGACGGTCTTAAAGTGCCTTTGAAAGAACTTACCTGGCACTTCGTGAACAACCATGTCACTGATGTATTAACCGCAACCGAAGAGGAAATTATCGATGCAATGAAATTGACCTGGAAGCGAATGAAGATCGTCATAGAGCCTAGTTGTGCGGTGCCGTTGGCAACAATTATTAAAAATCGAGCCTTATTCGAAAATAAAAGGGTTGGAGTTATTATTACTGGTGGTAATGTCGATTTAGACAGTCTGCCCTGGTTTAATCATTAAACTTTTAGAAGACTGGTTTAACTAATAAAGTTCTACCGTAAATTATTAAAAATATCGGAGAAGTAAAATGAGTGCAATTATGAATTTAGATGCGTATGAAGTTGGTTTTGACATTCCTGCGAAGGTGGGTATGGATGAAGCCGATATTCAGACACCTAGTTTAGTGGTCGATCTCGATGCGTTCGAGCGTAATATCGAAGTCATGCGAGCCTTCTGTGAAAAGGCAGGTGTGCGTCATCGCATACATGGAAAAATGCATAAATCGGTCGACATAGCGCTGTATCAAATCGACAAAGGCAATGCCTGCGGTGTGTGTTGTCAGAAAGTCAGTGAAGCCGAAGTGTTTGCACGTGGTGGCGTGAAGGACGTTCTGGTTTCGAACCAGGTTCGAGATCCATTGAAAATCGACCGTTTAGCGCGCATCCCAAAGTTGGGCGCTAGAGCAATTTGCTGCATTGATGATCTTGATAACGTGGCAGACCTATCGGCTGCAGCCATGAAACACGGTACACAGATCGAAGTACTGGTAGAAATTGATTGCGGGGCGGGTCGCTGTGGAGTGGTTGCTGGTCAACCAGTGGTTGATCTCGCTAAGGCAGTTGATACCGCAGACGGTCTTAAGTTTGCTGGAATTCAAGCTTATCAGGGTGCGATGCAACACCTGAAAAATTTCGAAGAACGTAGGGAAAAAACTGGAATTGCGGTTGACATGGTGAAAGATACTATCGATATGCTTAAAGCCGAAGGGCTAGAATGCGATATCGTTGGAGGTGGTGGCACCGGCAGTTATTATTTTGAGGGAAGTTCTGGCGTTTTCAACGAATTACAGTGTGGTTCTTACGCATTCATGGATGCCGATTATCAGCGAATTGATGACGAAAGTGGCAATGGTATTTCTGAATTTGTTAACGCCTTATTCATTCTGACGTCAGTCATGAGCCATACAAAAACCGATAAGGCCATCTGCGATGCCGGATTAAAAGCTCAGTCGGTAGACAGTGGCCTGCCTTATATTTTTGGCCGATCTGACGTTGAATATATTAAATGTTCAGACGAACATGGAGTCATCAGCGACCCCGATAGCGTGCTAAGAATCAATGAAAAATTGAAACTGGTACCTGGTCATTGTGACCCGACCTGTAATGTCCACGATTGGTATGTCGGCGTACGTAATGGCAAGGTCGAGTCAGTTTGGCCTGTCAGTGCACGTGGTCGAGCTTACTAAACTGATACTGAAACTGTAAGCCGCATCTGGCCCTATCCGGGTCGACGCGTTCATACCAAAAAACGGAGAAATATTATGAATAGCCCATCATCAGATAGCGTTTCTACTGCTGTCGTAAAAATGGTATCAGAAGCAGTGTGTGAGGAAGTAATCGATACTGAATCTGCATTTGACGCGATTGAGAAAGTTTTTGCGTCGATGGCTAAAGGAGAAGCCTATAACTTTCCTGTGGTTCGTGAAGCCATTGGTCATGCCGATGCACTCTATGGCTTTAAGTCGGGCTTCGATCGCTCTGCCTTGACTCTCGGCGTTAAGTCGGGTGGTTATTGGCCAGGTAATTCAACTAAAGGGTTGACCAACCATCAGTCGACTATTTTGTTATTCGATCCAGATAACGGTATCTTGAAAGCATTGGTCGGTGGTAACTACCTCACTGCAATCCGTACCGCAGCTTCGTCGGCTGTTTCTATCAGTCATCTTGCGCGACCGGATTCTAAAGTGTTGGGGATGGTCGGCGCAGGGCATCAGTCAGCCTATCAATTACGCGCTGCAGTTCAGACCCGGCAATTTGAAAAGGTGGTTGCATGGAATCACCACCCAGAAATGTTATTTAAACTCAAGATGGTGGCCGAGTCCCTAGGTTTACCGTTTGAATCAGTGAGCCGAGAACAGCTGGGTGCTGAAGCCGATGTAATCATCACAATCACTTCTGCCTTCGAGCCATTACTGATGAAGCAATGGATTAAACCCGGCACGCATCTCGCTTGCATGGGTACAGACACCAAAGGCAAACAGGAAGTCGATGCCGAGCTGGTTGCCAGTGCAACTGTGTTTACCGACGAAATTGAACAGTCGATTTCAATTGGCGAGGCGCAACATGCAATGGCAAAAGGCATCATCACTGCGTCTGACATCACTCCGATCGGTGATGTGATTAACCAGGTACATGGCGGACGGACATCCGATGAGGAAATTACCCTGTTCGATGGAACCGGAGTGGGATTACAAGATTTGGCAGTAGCTTCCGTCGCGCTTGAGCTTGCGATTCAAAAGGGTAAAGAAGTCAATATTTATCTGTAACCGATGACCTGTTTTTCAATGCTCGTATTAATTAAAGTGGTCGCTACCGAAAAAACTCTCGCTAGCGGCTATTTTTTGGATTTGGTGTTTGTTTCCTATCCTCAATTTGTATGCAGTTTGGTTAGGCTCTGCCTATTTAAGACGTGGCCTTTTGGGGATCATCGAGAAACCTTATTTGGTAAGCTGGCACAATTATTGTGCCGTCGGCGACAGGTCCAGACAAGCTCAACCCAAGACTTCTTTCATTCATTCATGTGAAAATTAAACGTACACTGTCGAAACATTTTATCGCCTGAATGGTCAATGACAACTTTGCCTTTCGAAAGCACATTCAACCTGACGCCCTATCTAAAACAGTTATTTGTCGCGATACTCTATTTTATCAGTCGCTTTTGTCTCGCTACTGAAAGTCCCACAGAGTCAGATATTGCCCTTTCGCCAACCGATTATGTCAGTATCAGCATCGATAAGGTTGTTGTTGATACAGACGGTTTATCTCAGATGACCAACCAGCTTTCGAAAAGAATCGAAAGCCTGTCGAGTTCAATAGAGCGCTTGTAAATGGGCGAAACCGCCTTTGAGGAACAAGATAGACAAGCACTGATAGCGGCAACCAGCAGTCTCAATCATGCTAGCTAGGCGTTATCGAATCTATCCCGACAACTACCATTGGCAATACGAGGTTTAACCCGTGAATTTCCAAGCACTTTAGAAAACACCCAACCGCAAATAACTGCGATTTCAAAAAGTATTCAAAGTATGAGTAAAGCGTTCACCCAACTTAACAATTCGTTCCCTGACACTTTATCGAAAGGAAAACTGGCAATGAGTGAAATCACCGCGGGTGTCATGCAACAAGTCACACTCTACGTCGGGTTGATTTTGGTCATGTTTGCGCTCCTTTTGGCTGTAGTCATGTACATCGTTTATAGAACCAGTATTCAGCCCATTGCGAGTGGTTTAAATGAGTTACGATCCATGCCTGAGCAATTGTCACAAATGTCGCCTTATATGCATGACACATCGGAAAATTTATTGAACCTTGAGCAACACCAAAACAGACGTAACAGAACATCAACTGTGGTTAAATCAACTAATATTTAATTAAATAAATTTCAATCAAATCAAATCAAATCAAAGATAGGCGGTTAAAATGACATATAAAAGAATGGTAGTAGAGATGGGAATGGGAACTGATTTGCAGGGCGGTAACTATACCAAAGCAGCGGTACGCGCCTTGCGCGATGCT
>JBLILW010000050.1:0-12777 GCA_047638435.1 Urechidicola sp. | reverse complement strand
AGGAGTTCGCCTTGCCGCTATTCATAGTGGTATAAAGACTAATCCTGAAAGTACTGACTTAGTGTTAGTTGAGGTTTCTGAGAATGCAACCCTGGCCGCGACCTTCACTACCAATAAGTTTTGTGCGGCGCCAGTAACCGTTGCAAGAGAGCACCTTGAGAAGCAGCTCTTTAAGGAACATGGGGCGATTCGATATTTACTGGTTAACTCTGGCAACGCAAATGCGGGAACGGGAGAGCAGGGCTATCAAGATGCTCTTGCCTGCTGTCAGGCGGTTGCCGAGCAAGGGTCAAACTTAGTCGAGCAGGTGCTGCCATTCTCGACGGGCGTTATTGCCGCTAAGCTACCTGCTGATAAGATATGTAAAGCTATATTAGGGTTGTTCGATTCGCTCGATGAAGACAAGTGGTTGGAAGCTGCTCAAGGCATAATGACAACAGATACTTTTCCAAAAGGGATTACTGAGCAAGTGATTGTGTTAGGGGAAACGGTCACTATCACCGGTATCACCAAAGGCTCTGGTATGATTAAGCCGGATATGGCTACCATGCTCGCCTATGTTGCTACTGATGCAAAAATCGAAAAAAACCTACTCAATGATTTGATTAAGCAAGCAGTTGCATGTTCATTTAACTCTATTACTGTCGATGGTGATACATCGACCAACGATGCCTGTATTTTGATTGCAACTGGACAAACTGGCGTAGAAGTTGATGCTGAATGTAATCACTTTATTCAAGCGCTTATTCGTGTCTTCAAACATTTAGCTCAGTCTATTATTCGTGACGCGGAGGGTGCCACCAAGTTTGTCGAAATAGAAGTGAAAAATGCATTAACGATAGAAGATGCTCGAGAGGTCGGCTACACCGTAGCGCATTCGCCTTTAGTAAAGACAGCCCTGTTCGCTTCAGATGCCAATTGGGGGCGGATTCTCGCAGCGGTAGGTCGTTCCAAGATCGACACATTGGACGTCTCTCGTATTGACTTGTACTTAGGTACTACTTGTTTGCTAAAAAACGGAATGCCTGATAGTCAATATCAGGAAGAGCTCGGCCAACTTGAGATGAATAAAGAAGAAATAAAAATTACAGTCGA
Source organism: Urechidicola sp. (assembly GCA_047638435.1). Taxonomy (GTDB): domain Bacteria; phylum Pseudomonadota; class Gammaproteobacteria. The sequence goes on along the minus strand of JBLILW010000050.1, from coordinate 11,682 downwards.
CTTGAATCTAGGTCGGTGCAATGCGTCCATTTGGACTTCTGATTTGTCTTATGAGTATGTGAAAATTAACGCAGAATATCGCAGTTAAAAAATATCGAAGGGGCAGAATGATAACCCAAAAGATTTAAAGCGGCGCATTGAAAGTTTAAAATTCACTACCGATGACGTTATTGGCGCTAAAGTGAACAACGCGTTAAACAAAACGTCACGTCTTCTTTTACTTGCGACGGAAGGTCGTCAATGGGTAATGGGTTTAGAAATCGCACAGAATAACGATGTTTACCTGCACTTACTTCTGGGTAAATCTCCTCACCAGCAGGAATGCTGATCCGAAGAAGCTGATTTGATTGCTGAGAATCTAATGATTGATGAAAAAAACCATTTTCAGCAACCACTTTTTCTGGCATAGCACTATCTCTGATAACACTCAGTACCAGCTCGATAACAGACTCTAGTTCAAGGTAAGGCTCAGCCCATCGCTCAAGGTCCACAACTCTTTTAACCTGATCCTGATTCAACCAAAAACGAAGTGCTGGTAGGTCAAAATCACAACTGCCTCCAGGTATAGAGGTCCGTTGTTTAATGGCTAACAAAAAATCATTACGCTTAAGGTGTTCACCCAGTTTTCCGTTTAATTGATGTAAGCGTTCAAGTGCATCTTTTTGTCGGCTTAAGATGAGAATTAATTTTGATTTATCGACTCCCTTATGCGCTGATAATGACTTCAAAGCGCTATGCTGGCGCTCTAACTCTTTCATTAATTCTTGTTTCAAATCAATTCGCTCTAGCAATGAAGTGATCTCAATTACGCCTAGCAAGGCAGTATAGCCGCTCCAGTCACCCTTTAACGAAGTGAAGTAGTGAAACCGCTTCATTAATGTCTCGATTCGTAAGCACATACGTATTCGTTCATTTAGAGGCTGTTCAAAAATAATGTCTTTTGGTGGCATTCAGAGTGTTGTTAGATAAGTTTGGCCGATTATAGCAAAAAATAAATAAATTACGCGCTTGGTTTTGGTCTGAATATACCTGTCAGCAATCTTATATTTACACGACATCTCATGAGCAAGTTAGGTTTGAAGAAAAAGCGCCTATTGATTTGATAGCGCCAGGTATTTTTGATGCAATACGATGACCTGACCAACCAAATCATCGTTGTTATTATTATGAATGATGTCATCTGCACGATTGATGCGATTCTGGTTTGACCATTGTTGGTCCATCATTTTTTGTGCCAGAGTAACATCGATTTTGTCGCGGAGGAGTAATCTTTCGATCTGAGTGTTAGCATCACAATCGACGACTAATACACGATCAACAAGCTCATTAAAGTCGGTCTCGAAAAGCAGTGGTATAACAACCATGACATACTTTGCTTTGCTATTGCCTCCTATCTGATTTTCGGACTGCTTAAATATAATTGGGTGAAGCACTGATTCAAGCCATCCCTTTTCAGCACTATCATTAAATACAAGCTGTCTAAGTTTACGTCGATCAATTTGAGCATCATCGAGAACGATACTGTCGCCAAAGTGATTTAATATTGCCAGATAACCGGGTTGGTCAGGTTCAAGAATCTCTCGGCTAATGATATCAGTATCAATAATTGGCGTTTTTAATTGACTAAACAAATTGCTTATTCGGGTTTTGCCCGACGCTATGCCACCAGTAAGCCCTATTTTTAGCATTGGATGGTTAGAATATGTTGAGGTAGGTATTAAGCAACACGGGTCCCCAGAGAAAGCTGATCCATCCTGCTGCAGCAAGGTAAGGACCAAATGGGATTTGGGTACTCCGTTCGGATTTGTTCAGTAGGATCATCAAAATGCCGACTATTGCGCCGACCAGAGAAGCGCTTAACACAATCACTAAGAGCATCTTCCATCCGCACCAAGCACCTAATGCCGCTAATAATTTAAAGTCGCCATGACCCATCCCTTCTTTACCAGTGACCAGCTTGAACAGTATAAATACACTCCATAGGGATAGGTAGCCAGCTATAGCACCAATGACACTGGTTTCTAAGTCAATAAAGATATTAAAGAGAGATAGTAAAATCCCCAACCACATTAGAGGTAAAGTGATAGTGTCTGGAAGCAATTTGTGGCCTAAATCGATGCCACTAGCTGCAATCAAGCACCAGCTAAAAAATAAACCTGCCAGAGCTTGAAAACTAACGCCAAAATGCCAACCAATGAGTAGCGAAATGACACCTGTTAATAACTCAACCAGAGGATATTGCATGGAAATAGGAGTTTGACACGCCCTGCATTTCCCTCTCAGTACCAGATAACTCAGGATAGGGATGTTTTCCAAAGCACTAATAGCATGACCGCATTCACTGCAACGTGAACGAGGAATGCTCATATTGAACTTTTCAGTTATCGTTTCGGATGGTTGCTCTAAAAACTCTAGGCAATCATAGCGCCATTCGCGCTGCATCATAATTGGCAGTCGGTAAATGACAACATTTAAAAAACTACCAATCAGTAACCCAAGTATAAATAGGAACGTGAGATAGGTCGTTACATGTAATTGAAAAAACGAAACAAGATCAGTAAACAATTATCAAAACCTCTATACAACAGAACCTAGTTTAAAAATGGGTAAGTACATGGCGATGATTAATCCGCCAACTAAAACACCTAATACAGCCATTATGATGGGCTCTAACAGGGAGGTAAGTGCGTCAACCGCATTGTCGACTTCATTTTCGTAAAAATCGGCTACCCTCGCTAGCATGTGATCGAGCGAGCCTGCTTCTTCACCAATCGAAATCATCTGAATCGCCATGTTTGGAAATAGGCCTGTATTTCTCATTGAGGTCTGCAACTGCGTGCCCTGAGAAACGTCGTCTCTAATTTTTATACTAGCCTTATAATAGATAATATTACCGGTTGCGCCTGCTACAGAGTTCATCGCTTCAACTAGTGGCACCCCTGCTGCTGACATGGTTTCTAAGGTGCGCGCGAATCTAGCTATCGCTGATTTGGTGGTGATTTCACCAATGACGGGTGCTTTTAATGCGATACGATCAATGGCCTCTTGTAGTTTTGGCGATGTCTTCTTTATGCGTAAAATTGTATAAACTAATCCAGCTATTCCCCCCACAATGACCCACCACCAGGCTTGCATAAACTCTGATAAATTGATGACAAATTGAGTCAAAGCGGGTAAGTCTGCACCAAATGAGTCGAATAATTCTTCAAACTGTGGAACTACGAATACCAGCAGTATTACAGTAACAATAAAGGCGACTACTAATACCGCAATTGGATAAAACAGTGCTTTTTTTACTTTGGCTTTTAATGCTTCTGTTTTTTCTTTGTAAGTTGCGAGTTTATCGAGCATAGTCTCTAAAGCACCGGACTGCTCACCAGCAGAGACTAGGTTGACAAATAGTTGGTCGAAATATAAAGGTTGCTTAGCTAACGCTTCGGCGAAAGGAACACCACCTTCGACCTCTGATTTAATGCCAAAAATTACTTTTTGCATTGATTTGTTATCATTGCCTTCGGCAATTATTTCGAATGATTGTACTAAGGGAACACCTGCGTGGATCATTGTAGCAATTTGGCGCGCAAATATAGCGATATCAGAAGGATTAACTTTCTCAGCACCACCAAACAGTGGTTGTGGTTTTTTTCGAACTTTGGTTGGGTTGACGCCTTGCTTACGCAGTTGGCTTTTGGCTAGAGTTTCACTCAGTGCAAATATCTCTCCTTTTACCTTTGTACCGGCACGACTAGTGCCCTCGTAGGTGAATTCTACTTTTTCTGCTGCTTTCTTTGCCATTATTTCACTCTGCTTGTTTGCCTAATCCTTGGTCACACGGTTGGCTTCTTCTAGGCTAATTAACCCAGCCATGATTTTTTTAAGTGCAGAACGACGTAAATCAGGTATGCCTTCTTTTCTTGCCTGATCTGCAAGGTCAATCGAGTTGGCGCCATTCAAAATCAGTCGAGTCATTTCTTCTGATATTGTCATGACTTGGTATATACCCACCCGTCCCTTGTAACCATTAGTGCATTGATCACAGCCGACAGCTTTATATATTCTATGCGACTCTGCTAAGTCTTTCTCTGTAAATCCTTCACTTAACAAAATATCTTTTGGCAAGTCATCCGCTGCTTTGCAATGGCTACAAAGTCGTCTGCCCAGTCGCTGTGCAATAATCAAATTAATAGAGGTGGCAATGTTAAATGCAGCGACACCCATGTTCATTAAACGGGTGAGAGTTTGTGGTGCGTCGTTGGTATGCAACGTCGAAAGAACTAGGTGGCCCGTTTGTGCTGCTTTGATAGCAATGTTGGCTGTTTCCAGATCACGGATTTCACCAACCATAATGACATCTGGATCTTGTCTCATGAAGGCTCTTAGAGCCTCGGCGAAAGTAAGGCCAACCTTATCATTCACGTTAACCTGGTTAATACCTTCAAGGTTAATTTCAGCTGGGTCTTCTGCAGTAGAAATATTGGTTTCGGGTACGTTTAAAATATTTAAACCGGTATATAAAGAAACGGTCTTACCGCTTCCGGTCGGACCGGTAACTAGAATCATGCCATATGGATTTGAAAGCGCATCCATATACAGCTTCTTTTGTTCTGGCTCATAACCCAGAGCATCAATACCCAGCTGTGCACTCGAAGGATCTAGAATACGCAATACCACTTTTTCGCCAAACAAGGTTGGGCAAGTATTGACTCGAAAATCAATGGCACGTTTTTTAGTCAGCTTCAGTTTAATTCGGCCATCCTGAGGCACACGTTTTTCCGATATGTCCATTCGAGACATAACTTTTACTCGTGCCGTTAACTTTGCAGCAATGCTGATTGGCGGGAAAGCTACTTCGGCCAAAATACCGTCAATTCTGTAGCGGACTCGGTACCTTTTCTCATAGGGTTCGAAATGAATATCTGATGCGCCCTTGTTGATGGCATCGACTAGAATTTTATTCACATATTTAACAACAGGTGCGTCTTCTGTGTCTGCTTGAGTGACTGATTCCTGAGTGTCTTCTTCTGCAATTTCCAGGTTTTCGAGGTCATCGTCAAGCATGGTGTCCATGCCAGAATCCATCGCACTAATAGCTTTCTCGATAAATTTATCAAGTTGATCCTTTTGAACTAAAACGGCTTCAGTTGATAAACCCGTATTAAATTTGAATTCATCGAGTGCCTGAGTATTGGTCGGGTTGGATATGGCAACAAATAATCGGTTGCCTCTTTTGAAAAGGGGGATTGCATTGAGTTTGGTAATTAATTTCTCTTCTACTAGTGTTATCGCAGCCTGATCAATGTCCATTACCGATAAATCAAAAACAGGTAGACCAAACTCTTGAGATGAAATCATTGCGAGGACTGATGATGGAACGATTTTATTTTTTAGCAGATAACTAGTGAGCTGAATATTTTCTGAATTCGAGTTCTTTACTGCGTCCATGGCCGCGACTTCATCCAGATGCTTGTCTAGAACTAGCTTTTTGGCTATTCCCGTTAGATTTAAGTTGCTTACGACCATAGTCTCTTATTAGTGAATTAGATTGTTCATACTATAGTTTTTTTTAGGTGTTGAGAAGACCGTGTAAGGGGGGCCTAAGGCTGTAATGGGTGTCGAGTATGTCTGTATCCAGATAACTATGAGTAGTGATGTAAAACCTTATATTTATATAGAGTTATAGACAAAAATACGGATCCTTGAGGACCCGTATTTATTAACCCAGTTATTATTAACTAATCAACAACTCATTCCACGGCCAGTGGTAGTGCATCCAGAGCCACTCAAAGCCCAATTAATACCAGAGGCAGCTAAAGTTGGAGTCATCACTACATCTAAAGAAGCACCAGCAGTATCGACTGCCTCAGAATCAATTGTTATTAGTCCAGCCAAAGTCGTTGTAATACTATCGACATAATTTAGAACACCGGCGCTTATATCTGCTGGTACACCATTAGTACCTGGTGTTCCGCACAATGCCGTAGTAATAGTACCTTGCTCTTGTGCACAAAGAGAAATGGCTGTTTTCCATGTTGCTGCCGCACTTACGGCACCAGTTAATTTAGTACGCTGAGTATAGTCAGCATATTGTGGGATAGCGATAGCGGCCAAAATTCCGATAATCGCTACAACGATCATCAGTTCGATTAATGTAAAACCTGCTTGTGCTTTTTTCATCTTTAAAGTGCCTTTTGTGTTTAATAGCTTAAAACTCGATTAGAAATCAACTTATGCCGATTCATGATATTAATTATGCAATGTGGATGCCAAGTTTATTTCTTTATTTTAATTTTAAAAAACAATAGGTTAAGATTTTTCGGGCTTCTGTTAGAGCCTAGTGCAAGGTCAAACTTTGACAAAATTGTTAAGGTTTGACAATTGTTATCAGGGTTTGTTAAGTCCTAGCTTCTTCATTTTATATCTTAATTGGCGCAGCGTTATGCCGATGGCTCTGGCGGTGGCTGATTGGTTCCATCGGTTTTGGGTTAGGGCCTGCTCTATTTTTTCTTTTTCGGTTGAATTAGCCTTCTCGTGCATACCGAAAAGTTCTATTTCAGGTGTTGATGCTGTGTCTGGCAGCTGCAAGTCTGCAACTCCGATAAAATCACCCTCACATAATGCGGTAGCTCGTTCGAGGATGTTTTCTAGCTCTCTTATATTGCCTGGGAAATTGTAGTTTTGTAGTGCTGCCAGTGCGGAGGGTTCCAGACTTATTGACCAATTATTGTCTTTATTAAATTTCTCAACAATATGATGGGATATTAACGAGATATCATTCTGCCGCTCAGCCAATGAGGGTACCAAAACATCTATCACATTAATTCGATAGTACAGGTCTTGTCTGAATTCCCCCTGATTCACCATTGCCTCAAGATCTTTGTGGGAGGCACTAATAATTCTTACATCGGTTACCTCTTCTTGCTGACTACCAATGGGACGAATTGCTTTTTCCTGAATGACTCGCAGCAATTTTACTTGCATCGATAATGGCAAGTCGGCAATTTCATCCAGGAAAAGAGTGCCGCCTTGTGCCGCCTTGAATAGGCCTACGTTATCGCTAATGGCACCAGTGAAACTGCCTTTAATATGACCAAAAAACTCACTCTCCATCAGTTCGGATGGTATTGCACCGCAGTTTACAGCTACAAATGGGGCTTTGGCACGCGAACCTTGCAAGTGAATTTGACGAGCTACCAGCTCTTTACCCGTACCAGATTGGCCCTGAATAAACACCGGTGCCTGACTGCGAGCGAACTTGGCTATTGACCTTAGTAGATCAACAACAACAGTTGATTCACCTACGATTTGATACTTCGCTTCTGAGGAGTTTTTGGCTTGTTGGATGCTACTTGGTAGTGTGACTGCTTTATCAACTAGGTTCCTCAGGGTCTCAAGAGAGACGGGTTTGGAGACGAAGTCAAATGCGCCTGCCTTCATAGCTTTGATGGCCATATCGATACTACCATGAGCCGTGATAACGGCAGATGGTGTGTTTGGGTAATGTTGCTGGATATGTTTGACGAGCGAAATGCCGTCACCATCGGGTAGTTTCATATCAGTTAAGCAAAGGTCGAACTCAGCCTCCTTTAGCCACCTTGTTGCAGCACTATAGTCGGCCGCACAATGAGTTTCCAACCCCATTCGTAACAATGTGATTTCGAGTAACTCTCGAATGTCGGGTTCATCATCGACTATTAATACGCGTTGTTTGGTCATTCTTTATGTTTAATGGTTATTCGGTGTTGGTGAGAGGTATGTGCTTGGCAGCATACAAAAACTAGTGCCACCATAGTTGTTTTTCCGAACAATAATAGTAGCACTGTTTAGTTCACATAGTTGATTGACAATATATAACCCTAACCCAGAGCCTTGATGGCTGGTTGTATAGAAAGGCTCAAAAATTTTATCAAGGCTGGATTGATCCATACCAGGGCCTCTATCTGCTATTTCTATATTGATAGCCTGACTTTGATTCCGGTAGACATTTATATGGGTTGGTTTCTCGGAGTTACCATGCGTTCGGGCATTGTCGCAAAGATTAGTCATTACCTGTTTTAGATGGCCGTTATCAAATGAAATAATCGAATCATCGATGGAAATATCAAGGCTAAAACAATCCGCATTCGATTCCCCATTAAGACAAAAGGCTTCGATAAATTCAGGTATCCATCGTTTTAGGTCAATGGCTTCCATAGTGGTGGGCGTACCGCGCGAAATTTTTAAAATATCTTCGATAATATGGTTGATACGATCAGTGTGCTGATAAATTATTTCGGTCATGCGCTTTTCGGCTTTGGGCAATTCTTTATTTTCGGCCAGTAGTTCAGCGGCATGTGAAATGGCGCTAAGCGGATTTCGGATTTCATGAGCGATACTGGCAGTCAGTTGCCCTAATGACACCAACTTCGCCTGCTGCATGCTAGTTTTTATTGATGATACGTCATTTAAGAATATCAAAGTGTTTTCTTGGCCACTGCTTTTTAAAAGCCGAAAGCTGATCTGTAAATTATCAAGCCCAGTTTGGGAAGGCAGAAAAGGAATATCTTGCTCTGTCGATTCTTGCCATTGATCCAACGCGGTGAGAATTTTGGGTTGACTGTCTTCCAACGATATTGGTGAATCTGGTGTCATATGCAGCATTTGGCGAGCGGTGTTATTGATGTGTCGAACTAATCGGTTTGTTGTGAGGACGATGACACCCGCCTGTAAATTCTCGATGATTTCCTGGTTAAGTGCAAATAGCTGAGCGACATCACGTTCTTTTTGTTTTACTAATCGTTCACTAGTTCGTAATCGTAAAGTGAGCTTGTGGGTGACAATTGCAGTCGCGAATAACGTTGCTCCAAGGATGCCGACTTGAGTCGAATTGCCTGAGTAATCGCTAATATAGCTCAGTGAATAAATATATTCTGCGAGCAAACCAAGCGATGCCAATGAGGCGAATATGAGGCCGAGCGACTGTTTGCCGAGTAAACTGGTGACAGCCATCGATATAATTAAGAGCATACCCAGACCGCTAGAAATGCCACCACAAGCATGCATGATTAATATGATCAGAAAAGTGTCGCTGTATATTTGTAGTGATACTTGCTGTTCAAATCCACGCCTTTCAATTTTTGTCGCTAAGATCCATATCAAAGACAAAATGAGAAAAGCCAGGCTGACCCATGAAAACAGCGCCAAGTTAACAATGTTGAGCAGAGGGGATTGGTCTACAAAGCTTTGGCTGAAGAATATGGCTGCTAATCCAAGACGATAGACATTAAGTAGCCGAATCGAAGTCCAATTAGTTGAGCGAGGCGTGAATTCGTTATTGTCCAGCAGTTGACTATTGGTCTTGGTCGGCATGGTCCTGACAGCAATAGTTTTGATCATGATGCTTGATGACGGTTGACTCGGGTGAATGAATGCCACAAAACTTACATTGAAGCATATTTTCACCTTTATCCTTTGGCGTCTTTAGGTCGTCTTTTGACTTGGTTCCACCAGAAAATAGTTTTTTGAGTAGCCACAAAACAGTAGCAACAATAAGGAAAAGCAGAACCAGTCGTATGATCATAGTGTTTAATTTGCAGCCTTGTTTATCATTCAGAGATTGAGCTCAATTGTGGTCTTAGTTTATGTTTAAATTACTAAAAGAACAATTATCATCTGACGACACCATCTAAAAAACGTACTTTTCCCGTGATTATGAGGCGAACTTCAAGGCGCCTATGATTGGCAACTGCTACTCGAATCAACATATACATCAAAATACACTACGTTTCTCGTAAATTGCTTCATGCTTTGCTCTAACTCCTGTATCCATTCAGTCGTCAGCACGGTGGTTACTCGTGCCTCATCTCAGCGGGCAAGCCGTTGACTATTGTTTCCACTAAGCTTTGGCTCCTTGCACTGACGGAAAAACCACAATTTTTAGAAGTATTCTAGAGCTAGAGTTCTGTTCATAGATGCCCTTGTGGCCCTAATTGGCCTAGGGCTGTCGAATTGTTTTGTGAGTGGGGTGAGTTCAAGTATAGTCAATTATACCAACAGCAAAATTAGCAATAAGATCACTTGATGAACGTGGAAAACCTGCCTATACTGCGCCGCGTTTTGATTATTGATGTTCAACCAAGGAGATCCGGTCAATGACAATTGAAATACCAGAGGGCTACGCTCCTTCAATCGATGAAGAGTATATGTCCGCGACACAAGTCGAATATTTTCGTCAAAAATTACTCACCTGGCGTGCGGAATTATTAGCGGAATCTAGTGATACTATATCTCACTTAAAGGAAGAAAATTGGCAGGAACCTGATATCAATGACCGAGCCTCATTAGAAACAGATGCAGCCTTGGAGCTACGTACTCGTGATCGTTACCGTAAATTGGTGATTAAAATAGATTCGGCGCTAAGTCGTGTGACTGACGGATCTTATGGGTTTTGTGATGAGACCGGAGAGGAAATTGGTCTGTTTAGATTGCAAGCTAGGCCCATTGCAACGCTGACTGTTGAAGCTCAGGAAAAACACGAGCGTTTGGAAAAACAACGTCGAGATGATTAGTCCTTAGAAAATGGTATTCAGTGTGTCTATTTTTTACGCTGAGTATTTGCAAGCAGGCCTAAAGCACTAGTTTTAGGCCTGTTTTTTATTGACACCCTTATCTCTTCCCTTATAGGGCACTCTTGCTGTAGGGACTACTTTGGCCGCAGCATCACAATGTTGATGCTGGTCATCGAAGAAAATATGGGGTGAAAAAGCACCCAGTATTTTATCCTTCGCTACACCGCCTAAAAAGAATGTTTCGTCAATTCGTACTTTCCAGGTCCGTAACGTTCGTATGACTCTTTCGTGTGCTGGACTATTTCTGGCGGTGACCAAGGCGGTACGAATTGGTGGTGTATCGGTCTGGCTTTCGTTATTGAGGTCGAATTGAAGGTAAGAGAGTGTCTTCAATAATTTGGCAAAAGGCCCTTCGGGTAAGGGCTTTTGTGCATTGAGTTTTTCGTGTGCAATAAATGCTTCGAGCCCTTGTTGTTGATAAATCATTTCTGACTCTTCCGAAAACAGAACGGCATCACCATCAAAAGCAATTCGGATTTGCTCTAGAGGCCCAGGAAAATTTTGTGAGGGGCCGTCATAGATCAGGCCAGAGGCCACGTTAGATTCGACAGCTGCCTGCACATCTTCTTCAGTGGCTGACAGGAATAGGTCAACATCAAATGCATTCAGGTATTTGGCAACCGGTTCGCCACCGGTAAATGCCGCACGTGTAATATCCAGTTGGTAATGGTCGATTGAATTTGAAATGCGCAAGCTAGTATCGGCAGAGTTGCGTGAGATGATTACGACTTCGGTTCGCCTAATATTATCGTCGATCCGATTGATTCGAAGCATCGATTCGATGAGAGCAAACCCGGTGCCTTTTTGGAGGATATCGTTTTCGTGTTCTAGCTGGTAGCAACAATAGGCTTCTAATCCATCACGTTCATAGATTTCGTTCTCTTTCGATAGATCAAACAGCGCTCGCGAAGAGACCCCGATGACAAGATAGTTGGATAGATCAAATGGCATAGCAAATTGTATATTATTGATAAGGTAAGGTAGTTAGTTAAACTTCTTTAAGCAACACTTTTGAACGTCGTTGCTGATTGTACTGAGTCAATTTATGGGGGGGTAGCTCAAATGACGTCGTTTCCTG
>JBLILW010000049.1:0-12850 GCA_047638435.1 Urechidicola sp. | reverse complement strand
TATCAGTCTCGTCATACTGGCGAACGGAATAGATTTATTAATTGATTCTTTCAGTTGGAGTGAGGTAATTGGTAGGTTTCGGTATCGATCGATTTTAGTTTTGAACCTACCATTGTCAATAACCCCAAGTAGCGTTGCTCTCCAGTTGAGCTAAATTCAAATTGGTAGCGCCGCCTGACAGATAAAGCGCCACCTGCATTTCTTTCTAGCCAAAGCCCCTTGATCACCATACTTTGATCCAATAATTGGAGATTGAAATGCTCGCAATGTCGAGTAGCAAAACCCATTGAAAGCGCTTTAAAATCACCACTATGCCACCAATAAAAAACGAGAAGACACAGAGTTAGAACAACCAGTAGATTAAACACCTAATTGAGTGTTCCGATAGCGTTTATAATCGGTGAAAGACGGTAATTTCATAACAAAATAAAAAATTAGGAAAGAGGATACTATCATAGCCTAATAGGCTGAAATTCCTACCTTATGTCTTTTTACCATTAGCGAGGTTTACAGCCCACCCGGGTTCTGGCCAATATTAATAAATAGAGACCGATGCTTAACTGGCAGCCTAAATAATGGCCTAATTAAAATACAAGACTGCCCCACCCAGTCTTGTATTTTGGTGGTAAAAACTCGAATAGCATTTCATGAATAGGCACCAAAATCAGCATCGATCAAATCCTTAGCCAGCATTTGTGAAGTTGGGCAGCGCCAATGTCTTTAACTGATCTTTCAACTTAATTAGCTCATGCTCATCATACGTTTTGGCTGTTACTTTACCCCAAATAGGTCCAGGCCAAGCAGCATCTTTTTTATATCGAACAATAACATGCAAATGTAGCTGTGGAACCATATTACCCAATGCTGCCACGTTCAGTTTATCGCCTTTCAATGCCGTCATTAAACGCTCGCCTAAAGCGCTGGATTCAACCATTAATTGTTGCTGATCTGAAACTGACAATTGATGAATTTCGGAAATACTTTCTCTGTTTGGCACCAAAATAAACCAAGGATAATTGGCATCTTTTGCCAGCAACAAATGGCAGAGTGGAAAATTTCCCAAGACAAGGCTATCGTTCAGTAATTGAGGATGAATCGTACTCATTGACTTACTCCATTTAATTTGATTATTCGTAAAACAATGTAATCGTCACGCTTAAAATAAGCGGCCAATTGGATACAGCGCAACAACATAAATCAATTTAGTGCTATTATCTATTGATTAACAGGATCAGTGTCTAGAATAAACCCCATTATCGTGGGCGTCTCAATTTTTAATAATGCAGGTGCATGGAATATGAAAAAATACCCTACTTTGACAGAAATGGGCATTAATAACCCAGAACAAATTGTACGATTCTCTTTAACCACTTCAGATAAAAGAGACTACCTACGCATCATTTATAAGCGTAAGAAAGGTTCTTTACTACCAGGTAGTAAACGCTTCGAATTCGGCCGAGCCAGTAAAACCGTCGTCACTGATAGCGGATCTCGTAAAACCCAGGTTGTTTATGAAATTTCACCTTTCGTACAAAAGGCTGTTGGAGAACTGGAAGATATTGTCAATAACAAAAAAAATACCCTCGAGCATGTAGCCATTGTTAAAGATGAGCTACAACGCTTGCACCAGGAAATGACGAACCGACTCGCTTATATTGAGTCATTGATTGACGATATGTAAATGATTACGCTAACTTAAGACGTTATTAACACTCCTTTGTTGGTTCGTGCCAACAAAGGAGTCAAAAATAGCTTTGATAACTCCATAGAGCACTTCAATTATGAACTTCCTGCTTGAAAAGCTCATCGGCATAATTATACCGTAACATGAGCGACTGAATTACAAAGTTTGTAGCTCTCTCCAGCTCACCTCACACTCACCTTTTCCTGTTGCGATATAAGCCGAGTTATCGGCAATGATGACGGCCATATTCATAGTTCTTTCGAGTAGCAAAGCGAGCGATTGTATACAATCCCAGTCAAACTGAAAAACTGACGTCTTTGGATTTACCTTTTGTTTTATTTCTTTGCGCCACCAAACATCCGACTTTGCATTGAAGCTATATATCCTGACACGCGATGCGAGACGAGACGATTTTTTGATACGCTCAGCACGGGGTTCTCCTACATCAATCCAGAGATTTATCTGGCCATCTAAACTATGGCTCCAGATATCTGGCTCTTCGATTGCACTTAATCCTTGGGTGAAGGTCAGCCCATCCTGAGCATTGATACAAAAGGCCAAAACACGCGTCATCATTCTTTCTGGCGTTTCAGATGGATGCAGTGCAATCGTTAGCGGGTAGCTGTCGTAATGCCCTAAATCAGTATTGGAAAGGTCAATTTTTATTTTATAAATGGTCGGCTTTATAGCCATTAGACGGGTAAATGATTAATTTTATTATTCCCTGATTTATGAACATAGGCTAGAAATAGATCGATAAACTTTTGCTGATATTGGCGTAAAAACTTATCGTTTAAATAGGCGATTCTGGTGGTTTCCCAAGGAAACAAATGACTCATATCTCGACTCACTAAGCCTTGATCATTGCCATCATCTAGCGCCATACTGGCGATAATACCTACCCCCATTCCACCTCTGACATAAGTTTTTATAACGTCGGTGTCGGCTGCACTTAGAACGACATGTGGTTCTAAGTGAGCCGTCTCGAATGTATCACTAAACGAACGTCGCCCTGTAAAACCATAGACATAGGTTATAATAGGGTAGTCACAAAGGTCTTTTAGCGACAGTGTCTGTTTCGCTAGCAGTGGGTGATCCGGCAAGGTAATTAGGCTTCTGTTCCATTGATAGCATGGGATATTGGTCAATTGAGACGATTCAGCCAATGCTTCAGTACAAATAGAAAAGTCGATTTCATCGCCTACGGCCCATTGCACCAGTTGCTTCGGTGTGCCTTGATGAATTTGCAACTCAACTCGAGGATAGGCGGCATTAAAGGCCTTCACAACAGGAGGCAGTATATAGCGTGCCTGGGCATGGGTAGAGCCAATTCGCAAGACACCTTCATTCTGGTTAATATAATCACGTCCAATCGCACGAATGCTATTGACAGAGGCTAGCGTAGTTTGGGCATGTTTAGCCACCTGTTCACCAATCGGCGTTAATCCGATCAAACGCTTGCCTTTGCGCACAAATAAGTCCGAACCCAATTCTTCTTCAAGTTTCTTCAGGTGTTGTGAGATGGCCGACTGCACCAGAAACATTTCATCAGCGGTTTTACTGACACTGAAGTTGCAGTCGATTAATTTCATTAAGGATTGTAATTGGCGAATTTCCATTATTTTAAAAATTAGTTTTCATGATGATAATCATGTTTATTATAATGTTTTATGAAAATGAAAACGAGAGAAAATCGGACTTCTCAGTTAGGAAATGTATCGGTAAACTTCGCACATGACAAAATTTCGTGACAGCTTTGATATCAGTATTTGGAAAACAGTGAATAGCATTCCATTTGGTCAGGTGATGGGGTATGGAGAAGTCGCTAGGGCGGCTGGTTTTCCTCGATATTCTCGTATGGTAGCGGCAGCAATGGGGCGCTCACCCGAGCCTTTACCCTGGTATCGCGTCGTGAAATCCGATAGGACCTTAGCTTTTGAGCCTGATTCAGAGACCTATCGAGAGCAAAGTCAGCTATTAAAGCAAGAAGGCGTGTTGTTCGAATCTAACAAAGTCATCACAGTTGAGCCTGATGACAGTCTCGACAAAATGCTCTGGGGCCCAATAGATTAGCATTGATGACAAATTTAATTATACCCCCCAGAAGATTCACTGCAAAGTTTCTGGAGGTCGGCCTCTTTGCCCTATTGACTTTTTATATTAGCCTGTCTATCGCCAAAGATAATCTATCAGGCTTGCCATTGGCTCAAATTGAGGTAGAGGGCAATACTAAAACGCAGACTCGCTGGGTGCTCAAATGGGCAGAAATTTCTGTTGGTGATGCTATTGATCAATCAAGATTAGAACACTCTAAGCAAAATATTTTCGACACAGGTCTATTTCAAGAAGTCACACTCCGAACAGAATTGAGGAAATCAAAACCAACACTCATTATTAAACTGGAGGAAAAAATTTACACCCTGCTTTTACCCCGCTTTAATAGAACTGGCGATGGCGACCTAAAACTTGGTATAAATCTAAAACTTTACAATATCAATGGCACCGATCAAACACTTAACCTACTGGCAGAAAAATCTGAATTGAATAATGGTGACGATGGTCGACGCTATCGTATCGGCTATGATTTACCACAATATAATCTACCCTACCAATACCACATTGGTTTTAGCGACTCTGTTACCAACACGTTGAATAGCGGCTTTCGCAATGTGGAATTTGAAAGTTCGGCATCTTTTTCAATGACGAGAAATTGGCATGTTGCATCACTCTCAACGCCTCTATCCCTCACCGCTTTGGTCCTTTATCAAAATATTCAGTTGCAATCGCCCTATCCTGATGCGCTGGCAGAATTAGACGCAGGCAAGTCCAGTCGATTGGGGTTTAGTATCGAACATGATGCCATTCATACTGAACAATACCGTCGTTATGGTTATTTCCACTCATTGGAAATACAACAGGGATTAGGATCACTGGGATCAGATTATTTATCTCGCATAATCAAGGTCGAATCTCGTTTTTATCTCCCGCTAAGTCAACGAGATAATTTCAATACTCGATTACTCTTTGGCTGGGCAAAAAACAGTCCATTTAATGTCCCTTATTATGAGCTGGGTGGATCGGATACCTTGAGAGGGCTAGAGCAAGGATCAATCAGTGGTGATGTATTGATGCTGGGAAATTTTGAATATGTGAAAGGCTTTGAAAGCTACCCTAGTTTTCGTTGGAGCAGCTTTATTGACATTGGTAGCGTCTATCCAAATTTCGCTGAAATTGACTTGGGTGAACTGCAAACCAGCATCGGCTTTGGCGGCCGGTGGAAACTGTTATCTTTTGTTGAAACCGATTTATTTTTCGACTATGCCTACAACATTGATACTGACAATAGTAAAATATATGCAGGTACATCACTCACTTTTTGAATAAATTCTTATCCTCTAACTCAGAACTCAGACATTGTTTATCCAGTGATATAATGTTCAAGGTGGTCAATGAGCATTTGTTGCTCTGCAATCACTTCTTTCACCAAATCTCCCATTGAAATCATGCAGACAATGTCATCGTCATCCATAATCGGCAAATGTCGGATACGTTTTTCAGACATTAGTGCCATGCACTCATTGACTGTATGACTTGATTTTGCAAAGGCGACTCTTGAGGTCATAATTGACTCAACTGTCGTCTCAAAAGCATGTAGCCCGTTCAGTAAAGTTTTGCGAGTACAGTCTCGTTCTGACACTACGCCAACCAGTTTATTTTGATCGATGACCAATAAGGCACCAATGTCTTTTTCCACCATTAATTTTACGGCATCAAGCACCGAGTCATTTGGGCCCACCGACCAAATTTGATTTTGCTGCCCATGAATTAACTGACTGACTGTTTTCATATTACCGCTCCTTTGCATTTATGATAACTATAATGCGATATCAGGATTTATCAAGCAACTAAAAAAGTCGATCAATCAATTACAGCAAAATGACACCTTATAAATAGGTTTCAGTAATTAAATTACAGCTGAAGAACTGTTACAGTTAGCAATTGAATGATGACTTAAGATTTTTTAAAATGGCTAACTTTAATATTGGAATTGATACCGGTGGAACCTATACCGATGCTGTCATCATTGATGCCCAATCGCATGAAGTGATCGCTACTGCCAAGTCGCTCACGACTCGGGGTAATCTCGAAATTGGCGTGGCCAATGCACTGAAAGCAGTCGTAATCGAATCTGCTGAACGCCTAGATAGCAAACAGATATCGCTTGTTTCTCTATCAACAACCTTGGCTACCAATGCCCTGGTCGAAGGCATGGGATCACCAGTTGCTGCCATACTCATTGGTTTTAGCGACGATATGGTGAAACGCAGCAAGCTCTGTGAGGCCATACCCAGCGCTAAGATTATACGTATCGCTGGCGGCCATGAATACGACGGTAGTGAAACCTGTGCGCTTGACGAGGCATCATTAAAAGAGCAGGTACTGGCGTTGAAAGGCAGCGTAGAAGCTTTTTCAGTATCGGCAAACTATTCTATTCGGAACTCCGACCATGAGCAACGTGCAAAGCAAATAGTTCAGCAAATAACTGTTTCACCAGTCACTGCATCTAGTGAACTATCGGATGGTTTAAATGGCCCGCTACGAGCCTTGACTGCTACCTTTAATGTCCGCATCGTATCGCTCATATTCAGCTTGGTTGAGAGTGTTCGAAGGGCCATGCGTGAGCAGAAAATTGATGCACCTTTAATGATTGTTAAAGGTGATGGCTCTATCGCAAGTGCCGATTCGATAATCGACAAGCCAATCGAAACCATCTTGTCAGGTCCTGCCGCAAGTGTAATTGGTGCCAACTTCATTTCAAGTTTGAATGATTTTATTATATCGGATGTGGGTGGTACCACAACCGATGTTGCGATCGTTCGTAATGGTTGGCCTACGTTAAATGAAAAAGGCGCAATGGCGGGTGGTTATCGGACTTTAGTTCGAGCAATCGATATGCAAACCATTGGCCTCGGCGGCGATAGTGAAGTCGACATCAACTTCAAAGGCATTGTCAGTTTAAAAGCCAATCGAGTGGTACCGCTATCACTTGTTTGTACGCGCTTCCCTCAGGTTATCAATCAACTACAGACTAGCCTGAGCGAAGGCATGGGGCTGGCGGCAGCAATACGATTTATCTTTCTGGCGGAAGGTTTCGATCAACAAAACCTGCCTTCAGGTTTGTCGCCAGAAGATATCGAACTCATTAACCGCATTGGTAACGAGCCAAAATCTTATGACAAAATAGCCGCTCGTGCTGCCGACCGGTCACGCCTTACCCGCTTACTCGCTCGTGGCATAGTTCAAGTTTCAGGGTTAACGCCTAGCGATGCCGCCCATGCACTGGGTTTACAATCACAATGGTCTACCCGTGCCGCGCGCCTAGCCTGCCTGATGTTAGGCAGATCATTCGGCCTTATTTCATGGAAGGATGATGGGCATGTTTTAGAATCAGAGATTCATCAATTTGCTCATCGAGTATTCGACACCATGGTCGCCAAGAGTAGTTACCTTATTATCAATCAACTCAGTGGCTTTGATTTCACCATGGATAATCCACTGATTCAGGCAGTGATCAGCGGTGAAAACCAATTGAACGATCTGTCGATTCAGTTCACCGCTAGCATTCCAATTGTTGCGGTTGGTGGTCCAGCACAAGTATTCTATGCCGAGGTTGGCAAGCGACTCAATAGCGATTGCGTGATACCCGAGAATGCTGATGTTGCAAATGCAATCGGTGCTGCAATTGGTCAAATTAAAATTCGGGCTGTCATTGAAATCACCACCACGGAAACGGGCGGATATCACCTACATCACACCGGCAAACCGATATTTTTTAGTGCATCAAACGATGCGCTAGAACAGGCCCGTACACTAGCTAGCGCCTTTGTAACAGACAAAGCCAGGCTGATGGGCGGTGGATCGGTTGAGGTAGATATTCAGGTTGAGCGAGTTGACCTGCCGAATATGGACTCAGACCGCAGCCTGATCGCTGCGACTGTCGTCGCTGAATGTTTAAGTAGCGCTCAAATTTAAACGGAACCAATCACACTTGACCTGTCTAACTGCGCCAGTTTATTCCACAATCATTCTTGCTTGAGATTATCGATTGTGATTTTTAATTGATATGCTTGCTTAATACACCAACCAATCAACATTAAAGGGAAATATATGAAACATAATTATGACTATGACGTTATCGCCATTGGCGCTGGCAGCGGTGGACTTTCGGTGGTTGAACGAGCCGTGAGTTATGGACAAAAATGTGCCGTTGTCGAACGCGGTAAAATGGGTGGTACCTGCGTCAATGTTGGTTGTGTACCGAAAAAAATCATGTGGTTTGGTGCCAACTTGGCCCATTCCATTGAAGATGCCGAGAGCTACGGTTTCAGCGTCAGCAAAAATGGATTTAACTGGAGCAAACTGGTCGAAAAACGTGAGGCCTATATTGATGGGATCAACCACTGGTATCACGGTTATCTTAAAGATCTTGGCATTGATGAACTCATCGGCGATGCACGCTTCGTTGATCCCCACACACTCGAAATAGACGGCAGGCAGTACAGCGCAAATCATATAGTTATTGCGACTGGCACGTCCCCTACTCTGCCTAACATTCCTGGTGGTGAACATGCTATTACTTCTGATGGCTTTTTCGCTATGGACGCTCAGCCAAAGCATGTCGCTATCGTTGGTTCTGGTTATATTGCGGTTGAATTGGCCGGTGTTTTAAATTCACTCGGCACAGACGTTACGATGTATCTGCGAAAGTCGCATGTGCTGGGCGAATTCGATAGCTTGTTGAAAACGACTTTGTTCGACGCATTGCAAAAGTCAGGCGTTACGCTTAAGACAAACACCCAAATTACCAGCATAACTCAGAACAATGCACAACTGGATGTCAATGACGACCAAGGTGTTACTCAATCAGGACTCGATCAGGTCATTTATGCAGTTGGTCGCAACCCAGATCACGCAGGTCTCGATATCGAAAAATCTGGTGTTGAAGTCGATCAGCGCGGCTATATCCCCTGCGATTTATTTCAAAATACCAACCAAGCACATATCTTTGCACTTGGCGATATCACTGGTCGCGCACCTTTAACACCGGTCGCTATCGCAGCTGGCAGACGTCTTGCCGACCGACTTTATAATGGGCAAACCGATCGACATGTCGATTACAAAAACATTGCTACCGTGGTATTTAGTCACCCACCTATTGGCACGGTTGGACTCACCGAAGAAGAAGCTAAAAAGAAACATGGCGATGAGGTTAAAATTTATCAAACTGAATTCACGGCAATGTATAACTCGATCTCGAATCACGCGGTACCAACCGCAATGAAACTGGTTTGCTTAGGAGAGAATGAAGTTGTCATTGGTTGCCATGTTATTGGTCCAGGCGTCGATGAAATGTTACAGGGCTTTGCTGTTGCGATCCGAATGGGCGCGACCAAAAAGGACTTTGATGACACCATTGCGATTCACCCAACCAGTTCAGAAGAGCTAGTTACAATGCGTTAATACTGCTTAACTAGGCGCTATCTATGACAGATGGCGCCTGATCTAGCCCGACCATGGTTTTCTCTCGGTAATTATCCTCGATAACCAAAGAAACGGTTTTTGATAATTTCAGCCGCAACACCCTTCGGCAAACTCTTTTCCCAATCCCCACGTCCATTCGGCAATTGCTTGAGTATGTTACGTGAAAATATTTTAAGTAATTCTGGATTACTACTATCGATTCCAAAAATAAACTTATTCACCACTAAATGCTCATAGAGAAATTGTAAGTTTTCTGGCAATGTGACGTTAGTATAATCGCGTAATTCGCCAGCATGGTCTATTTCAGGATAAACTAACAGCCTTGTCTTATCGGGAAAAAGCTTACCAAAACCTTCCAATATGCCTCCTTCAACGCCTCGATAACTGCTCTCGTCAAAAATCTCGCGTATATTGATTAATCCCACCACGATGCCAATTTGTAGCTGGGTGAATTGCCTGAAGTAGGCTCGTAAAGAAAAGTAGCGCGTGTAATCTGAAATCATGACGCTATAACCTAACGAATTAAGCAAGTGCACACGAGCGAGCAAGTCTGCCTCGGACACCATCAGGTCGCTTCCTCTCGAATCGTTCAGTGAAATTTCAGCCAGTGCCACACTGTTTTCTGGTGTGACGCCATCAATCTCGCCAAACGTCTTCATACCTTGTTTAATCATATCGACATTCAAACGCGTTACTGGCCGAAACGAGCCACGAATAGTCAGCACATTTTTTTTGTATAGCATTTCAGCCGGAACGATAACCGAACCGTCAGGCTTGAACATGATTGCGCGTGTTTTCCAGCTACGAATTAAATGTAGATTAATCGAGCGATTGTCGATCTCTTCGAAATAAGGACCATTGAATTCGATAGAGTCGATCTCGATCTGCCCTTGAACCATACCGTCAGTCAGTGACTCGATGATTTTCTTAGTATTTTCAATGTAGTAAAAACTGGCATAGATTAAATTAACGCCAAATACGCCAAGCGCAGTTTGTTGGCTTTCTGCATTTTCATCACGCATTCGAATGTGAACGACGATTTCAGATGGTTCTGCGCCAGGGTACATTTGAATGCGAATACCACACCAAGCGTGGCATTCGTTATCTGAGTTATAACTTTTGGCCGCTACTGTCGCACCATAGGAAAAAAAACGTGAAGCCTCAGGTCGAGATGTACCCACACGATTGATCACCAAGTCGAACTCTTGTTCGATCATCGATTTAACTCTCGATTTACTGACATAGCGTCGATCTTCCTGTACGCCATAAATGGCATCGGAAAATGTCATGTCATAGGCGGACATTGTTTTAGCAATGGTACCTGCGGCTGCTCCAGCCTTGAAAAATTGGCGCGCAACTTCTTGCCCAGCACCAATTTCAACAATAGTCCCATACTTCTTTTCGTCAAGATTAATGCGCAAAGCTTTATGTCGGGTACTTCGGCTACTAACAGTTTTGTTCATTTTTCCTCCAGGAATGATTCTTTAGAAGATCAAAAATCTATCGTCTCATTCTAGTAGTTTTTTAAATGAATAACTTTAAATTTTTATGCGTCATTTTTAATAACACAACCAGTGCACTGATTAATTCAGTCTGAGTCCGTATAACACCAATTAAGGGGCATCTCTAAAAACAGTGGTTTTTCTGTGACAGTAATTTTGGCTCCTATTGCAACAGTAGGTCCCCTGAGGCGAAAAAACCATCCATGGCAATAATTACTAGGAGCCAGAGCGCAGCGGAGACAACAGCTGGCATGCAGGACGAAGCCAGGGTAAGCAACGCGCGAAGTACCTTAGCGTACATAAGGTACACAAGGAGGTGAGTACGGAACTGCAAAAAGTAGGGCCCACAAGGCCACGGCCACATTTGCGGAGAAGGTGCATTTTGAGAGATGCCCTAGGAACTTATCCCGCTTCTGCTAAAAGACCCGCATTGCCGCCAGCTGCAGTCGTATCGATACAAACATGACGTTCAATTTGACATCTAGCAGTAAAATCCTGTTCTGCGCACAAGCCGATTATCGCGCCTTTGCGTTTTGACAGAACCTGGCGTGTAATGCGTAAGTCTTCCGAATCGCTCCAAACTACAATTAGTTGAAAACCATTTAAAAGGGCTAAATCTTTTCTATCAAGTACGCCATCGAGGCCATCAATGTCAGATATGCCAGGGGCAATACAAATGGCGATGCAACCATTGTCTTTAGCGATACTGGCCTGCTGCAAAGCTGCGTCTTTGGTTGGCCCAAGACAAAGTACAACACCACGACCATACGTGGATAATCGATTCGATTCACCTGTTGGCCCTGGTAGGTCAAGCGTTTCAATATGCGCTGGACGTATTAACCGAACAGCATCGATGCGCGCTTGTACCTGTTCGAAAGCAACAATATTGGCTTTTACCTCACCGATAGTAGTAATGTCAGGCTTTGCAAAACGAGCAACATAATTTGGGCCACCAGCTTTGGGGCCAGTACCAGAAAGACCTTCACCACCGAAGGGTTGAGAGCCAACGATAGCACCGATTTGATTTCGATTTATATAGATATTGCCGACGTTCAACCGCGCTGTGACTTGTTCAATCCTGCTATCGATTCGTGTGTGCATGCCAAAGGTAAGACCGTAACCGCTGGTATTGATGTCATCTACAATTGAGTCAAGTTGGTTTGCTTTAAATGTGGCTACATGCATCACAGGACCAAATATTTCTTTCGTCATATCAAGAATACCGTTTACCTTTATAACTGCAGGGCCAACAAAGGTGCCTTTGGTTGGTGCGGTTATTTGCTTTAATAATCGGCCTTCGGATCGGGCTTTTTGTATGTATTGGGTAATTTCTGATCGTGCCGCTTCGTTAATGACAGGCCCTAAATCGGTGTCGTATAACCAAGGATTACCCACAACTAACTCATCCATAGCGCCATACAACATATCAAGAAATGGTGCTGCTATCTCTTCCTGTAAATACAATAGGCGCAAAGCAGAACAACGCTGACCAGCCGATTGAAATGCGGAGGCGATAATGTCCTTAATCGCCTGCTCGGGCAATGCGGTGCTATCGACAATGAGGGCATTTAATCCACCCGTTTCAGCGATTAATGGCGCAGTTGGATCAATGTGTTTCACCATTGCTTGATTAATGGTCTGTGCCGTTGCTGTAGATCCTGTAAAACAAATGCCTTTAATACGTTGATCGGACGTGATTTTGGCACCTACAATCGAACCTGGACCAGGTAGTAATTGAAGTACCTGGGACGGAACGCCTGCTTCGTGCATTAGCTTGACCGCAATACAAGAAATGATTGACGTCGGCTCGGCTGGTTTCGCAATCACGCCATTACCCGCAGCAAGCGCCGCAGAAATTTGACCAGCGAATATTGCTAATGGAAAATTCCAGGGTGATATACAGGCAATAATACCGCGTGCTGGATCGGACAGTTCCTGTCCACGAGCGGCGTAATATCGTAAAAAATCAACCGCCTCGCGTAATTCAGCAATGGCGTCGAGTGGAGTCTTACCGGCCTCTCGGCTTAAAATTGCGAATAGCTCGCCAAAATTTTCCTCAAATAAATCTGACGCCTTAACTAGTATGGCCGCACGCTCTGCAGCCGATGCTTGCCAACTGGTC
>JBLILW010000048.1:0-12854 GCA_047638435.1 Urechidicola sp. | reverse complement strand
GGTGTCAATATTCAGTGGGGCTACGCCGGATTGCTTAATGTCGGTGTGATGGGCTTTTCAGCGTTGGGTGGGATGTCGGCCGTTTTGGTCTCCCAGCAACCAGTGGCAGAGGCCTGGCAAGCAGGCTGGGGCCAGCTACTACTCGCCGCATTATTTTTTGCTTTAACGGTAACGCTCGCTATTTTTTGCTATCGAAAAATCGCCGCTGGTAAACAACGTAATTTGATTATGGCTGCCATTATCATTATCGGTCTATTTCTGACGCGATACTTTTTAGACCCTGCAACAGCTGCAATTGAATCTGTCAACCCGGCCAGCACGGGTTATCTCGGTGGCATGAATTTACCTATTATCACTTCGTGGATTATCGGTGGTTTTGTTGCCGGTGGTGTTGCTTGGCTAGTTGGTAAAGTAGCGCTCGGTTTACGCGCCGATTACCTAGCGATAGCGACTCTGGGTATTTCTGAAATTATTATTTCGGTTTTGAAAAATGAAGACTGGCTCACCCGAGGTGTCAAAAATGTCACAGGTTTGCCGCGCCCTGTCCCCTACGAGATAGATTTGCAAACAAGTAACTGGTTCACTCATCTAATTCAATGGTGGCATAGCGGTTCGTTAAACGCGTTAAACGAAGTCGAACAACAGATCGCTCTTAAACAGTTTATTATTGAGGGTTCGAGTATCTTCGTTAAACTCTGCTACGCAGGGCTTTTCGCAACTGTTTTGGTTATCATTTTGATGCTCAGTGTGAAGGCACTTAATTCGCCCTGGGGTCGTATGATGCGCGCCATTCGCGATAATGAAATTGCAGCAGGCGCAATGGGTAAGGATGTTACGGCTAAGCATTTGCAGATTTTTGTTCTTGGCTCAGCTGTTATTGGCATTGGAGGCGCGATGCTTATTACACTCGACGGTCAATTTACGCCCACTTCATTTGTACCGCTTCGTTATACCTTCCTGATTTGGGTGATGGTTATTGTCGGTGGGTCAGGTAATAACATGGGGGCGGTATTAGGCAGCTTTTTAATCTGGATCGCCTGGATAGAATCCGAACCCTTAGGTGTCTGGCTAATGGAATTCAGTACTTCATGGATGGACGAAAGCAATATGCTGAAACTTCATTTAATCGAAAATGCACAGCACATGAGATTGTTCTTTATGGGATTTTTATTGCTACTAGTTATGCGATTTAGCCCTGGTGGCATATTGCCTGAAGTGGTTAGGAAGCGCTGATTAGTGAAGCAATGATTTTTGAGCCAATCTGAATTTGGTTTAGGCCTCTGTTTTGATTCTGTCACGATAGTTACCAAAAACCAGATATAAGACATGCCAGAGCGATCCCAATAAAAAAGGATAATCGCAAACATAACGTCCTAGTGAATACCAACAGACAAAATACTGCCTATAAGCCAACGACACATTGTCGAAACACTGGCTTCAGACTCTCGTTTAAGTACACTAAGATTCCATTTTCTTGACAAGAAAATACACGACAGGATGATTGCGTTGATTTAAAAGAATGCAGGTAACTGGACATGAAACTGATATAGCAGGGTAATTATCAATCAGATAGCCAGATATAAGCTGATACCGCCCTTTCCCCTGCTGGTTAGGTGTTAGGTTAGGTCAACCAAGACCTGTTTTTGTGATATTTTGGAGTACTGATTCACACTCGAAAATATAGTCTAGTTTTCGAACTTAGGGATACTTTTGCTGTGGAACTCTGGGCTTCATTGCGAAGCCCAGATAAATAACAGTAATGCCTAGTGGATTTTAACAGTATTCCACTTACCATCACTCACTTCTAACTCTTTGTAGCTACCGTACACTTCTCCAACGTCATTAAATTCAACATTAGTGGCGCCTTGATAGTTAACGTCACCACCTGCCGCAATGATTTTCAGTGCTTTAGCTAGCTCTCCTGGGCCGATTTCTTTACCTGGCGCGTTAGCGACCATGTTCATCTTTGACTGAATAGCTGCACGGTCAGTTGATCCAGCTGCCTGCATAGCAAGCACAATAAGAGCCGCCGCATCATATGATTCAGGAGCATACGCACCGTCGCCAGCAACACCATTTTCTTTTGCATAAGCCAGAAAGGCATCCGCACCCGTAGACCCACCCGCGATAGTAGCAATCGTGCCATTCATTCCGTCACCAATGGCGGCCAGGATTGACTCGCCAACCATGCCGTCACCCATGATAAAATTTCTGAATGCATCTGAATCGATAGCCGCTTGTACAATACCCTTACCACCTTGATCAAGGTAGCCAAAAACAGCAAGATGCTTAGAGCCAGATGCAGATAGTGCACCGACTTCTGCAGAGTAATCAGCTTTACCATCTTCATGGCCTGAGCTGATAGAAATAGTGCCCCCTTTCGCTTTGAAAGCGTTGCTGAATGAATCAGCCAAACCTTTTCCGTAATCATTGTTTGTGTAAGTGAGGGCCACTTCCTTAATACCTCGACGAATTAAGATATCCGTTAATACCTGACCCTGACGTGCGTCAGAAGGTGCTGTTCGGTAGAAGAAGCCGTTGTCATCAATGGTAGATAATGCTGGGGAAGTGGCCGATGGAGACACCATGACAACTCCATTAGGAACCGCGACATTATTTGCAATTGCAGTGGTAACACCCGAACAGTCCGCACCCATAATAGCGACGACGGCATCTGAAGTGATAAGACGTTCAGCAGTCGATGATGCAGCTGCCGCGTCGATACAGGTTGAATCACCACGAACTGGCACAATGGTTTGACCACCAAGTAACTGACCAGACTTAGACGCTTCTGCGAACGCCATTTCAGCCGATGCCGCCATGGTTGGCGTCAAAGATTCAATGGGACCAGTAAAGCCAAGGATAATACCGACGTTGATATCTTTTGCCGCAACAGGTGCCGACAAAGTCGCCAGCACAGCTGACGCTAGTAATATTTTTTTCATTTAGATCTCTCTCTCAATTTTTAATTAAAAATCTATCTATTAGGAATCAATATAAGAATTGTCGTCTCTCATATGTATCAGATTTTATCATCGATTTGACTCCAGTGCATTGAGCCAAGTTGTTATTTTCTAATCGACCTATCAAGCAATATCAAATTATCTCGAATGTGATTGCATTTTTTGTGTTTTCTCTCTATTTTTGACGCTCTTTGATAACATTGTAGAGTGACACCATTAGGATGCCAATAGACGCAAGTATGCATAATGACGATTCCTTATCTAGCTGGCGACAGTTTCCAGTTCAGCAACAGCCCACCTACCCTGATCCAGTCAAACTGGCTGAGGTAGAAAAACAACTTTGTGGTTATCCGCCGTTGGTTTTTGCTCAGGAAATTCGGGATCTTAAACACAATCTGGCAGAAATTTCTGATGGTAAGGGATTTTTATTACAGGGTGGTGACTGTGCCGAATCGTTTTCCGACTTTAGTGCTAATAGCATTCGTGACACTTTCAAAGTGTTGCTTCAAATGGCCGTGGTTTTAACCTTTGGTGGTCGACGGCCCGTCACCAAAATTGCACGTATGGCGGGTCAATTCGCCAAACCACGCTCAGCAGATTTTGAAACCATGAAGAATATCTCATTACCCAGTTATCGCGGCGACATTATCAACGGCGCCGAATTCGACGAGTCATCTCGGATACCCAATCCCAATCGAATGCTGAACGCTTACCACCAAAGTGCCTCAACGCTTAATTTATTAAGGGCCTTTGCACAAGGCGGGCTGGCTGATTTACACCAGGTCAATCGCTGGAACATGAGCTTTGCTGAGTCAAACCCAAATAAGCTGAGATACCTCAAAATGTCTGAGCGTATCGAAGACGCACTCAGTTTTATGGAAGTCCTTGGTATTAACTCGCAAACCGCACCTTCCATACGTGAGACCCAGTTATTTACCTCTCACGAAGCCCTGTTGCTAAACTATGAAGAGGCTTTGTCCCGAACTGATTCATTCACCGGAAATCGCTATAACTGCAGTGCCCATTTTGTCTGGATTGGTGAGCGCACACGTCAACTCGATCATGCTCATATTGAATTTTTTAAACAGATAGACAATCCGGTTGGGGTAAAAATTGGCCCAACCACAAAGCCAGACGATTTGATCCGGTTAATCGATGCACTCAACCCTGAAAATCAGGCCGGTAGGTTAACCTTAATAACACGCATGGGCGCAGATGTTCTTGCCGACAAGCTACCTCGACTGATCCAGGCCGTACAGAAAAATGGTCGCAATGTTGTCTGGTCATCTGACCCAATGCATGGCAATACGGTCAAGTCGAACAGCGGTTACAAAACTCGGCAGTTCGACGATATCCTTCGCGAGTTAAACCAATTTTTTGTTGTCCATCGATCAGAAGGTAGTTACCCGGGTGGCATCCATCTAGAAATGACGGGAGAGCATGTAACTGAATGCACTGGCGGTACCTGCCAAATTTTAGATAGCGATCTGAGTAAACGCTATTTAACCCAGTGCGATCCCAGGTTAAACGGTGACCAAGTTCTTGAACTGGCCTATATTATTGCTGACTCACTCCAGGATTCGAACCCAACGTTACGCGACAATTCATAAGCAAGCCTATTTTACAATCGGTATGGTCCGCTGACTTCAGCTAAATCGGCACGTTGAATGAATACCTATTTATTCGATATCGATGTGTCTGATGACCTTATTCGGCCAAATGGAGTCCTAGCTTAATCGAACACGTGCAAAACTAAGCCCAGATTGAAGACAGATCCGGCACAAATTTAATGGCTCCGCTTCAGGAGGGCGCCTCGTCTATGCACAGGTTATTTAGACGTTAAACGATTATAAATATAAGAGAAGAGAGTAGAACTCAGAGTATGTTACATAGAGTTACCCTACCAATATCACAGGTCGAGTTGCGAGAAAGGATTTATCGTGGCGAAATTTTGCATTTTACTCAGTTATCTGGGGTAGACAAATTTTGCGACATTGCTCGACGAATTTGCGAATCGACACTTGTTAGCTCAGACCCGGTCAGTTCGCATAAGGCGGCCAATTACCGTGAATGGTTAAAGGCCGTTTATCAGTTCCAACTCAAAGCACAGGACGAACAACATTGCAAACAAGCGTTTGCCGAAACATTACAAAGCATTGGCTTAAAACTCGACGAGACTTTTTGCGATCGATTTATATTTAGAGTGGTACCACCCAAAAACGACCATGTTGAGGGCTCACATAGTTGGGTTGATACTCATCGCGATACTTGGGGAGCCGGGATTTATCAGCAAATGAACTGGTGGGCACCGCTGTATCCTTATGAAGCTTCGAATGGTATTGAATTTTATCTGGATCATTTCAATCGACCCATTGCAAACACATCCGCCGAATGGCGGTATGAGCAGTTTGCAACTGCGCGTCAACAGCTGTCGGCTGAGTTAAAGCCTGTCTTTAAATCGATCCCGTCGTTGCTCGAAAAACCTTCTGGGGTAGTTTTTAAACCAGTGATAGAACCGGGTGAATTATTGTGTTTTTCTGCAGCACACTTGCATGGCTCGGGTACTAACCATACCCAACAGAGTCGGTTTAGTTATGAAACTCGTACGGTTAATTTGGAGGATATTCTGTCTGGAGAAAAAGCACACAATATCGATAACGATTCAAGCGCCCAGTTACTCAAGTTATTCAGCAAACTGTCTGATGGTAGCCCGCTGACAAAGGCTCATTTTGAATAACCTATTGACTATTAGGGTATCTCTATCGGATTGAAAAGTTCTGATAGTGCTCATCGGTCTCCAGCACCTGTGAATTGAGCGATTTGACTGACGCCATCGAAGGACCACCATTTATTTCTTGAAGCAGTGATGTAACCGCTGTCTGCTCCCCTTGCAATACAAACTCGACTCTTTTATCAGGCAAGTTTTTGGCATACCCAGCGACGTTCAGCTGATTTGCATTGTTTTTAACGAAATACCTAAAACCAACACCCTGCACCCTGCCCTCTACGTAGCCTTTAATTGTTATCATGATGGATTATCCAATCCCGCTGCCTTGATCCAATAAACCTCGTCCCTAGTCATTAATTAATACAAACAACGAGACGAGTAGCGGGCGTCATTGTGTCTTCTTTTTAACGTCTAACTTTTGCAATATTGCCGACTGGCTATTGCCCCAGAACTGCGCCCAGCGACTGAGCAGCAGCAAACCCATTTTTTGCTCGTCCTGATCGGCCGCTTCAATTCCGAGCCGATAGGTTTGCACGCCTTCGACAAAATAACGCTGATAATTTTTCCCCAGCCGAACGTCCAGCTTATTGAGAAATAAGCTGTCAACTTTAAAAGCCAGCGCCATCCCAGCATCCATATCCAATAATGCCTGTTCAAGCAGAATTTGCGTAGCATCAACACTTTGAAGTTGCCGACCGGCGTGTTCAACCAGTGTGAGAGATTCGAGAAAATAATGCGCCTGAGATTCGTTAACTTCGACTTGAATTTGGCTATCGGTATTATCAGAAGCAGAACAGGCCGTTAGCAATAATGCTAACAGCCCTATCCACCAAAGTGGGTGACTTGAAGTCATCACTTTTTACTTGTTTTTGCCCGCTATTTTAAGTCGTAAAGCATTTAGCTTGATAAAGCCTTCGGCATCTTTTTGGTCATAAGCACCCAGGTCATCTTCAAACGTCACAATGGCTTCGTCATACAAGCTATTGGTATCAGACTGTCTGCCAGCAATCGATACGTTGCCTTTGTAGAGCTTCACTTTAACGACACCGTTAACCGTGACCTGCGAGGCATCGATCATTTGTTGCATCATGCGCCGTTCAGGGCTCCACCAGTAGCCATTGTAGATAGTTGTGGCATACTTTGGCATCAACTCGTCTTTCAGGTGAGCAACTTCGCGATCCAGCGTAATTGACTCGATTGCTCGGTGAGCTTTCATCATGACAGTGCCGCCTGGTGTTTCATAGCAGCCACGAGACTTCATGCCGACATAGCGGTTTTCGACCATATCTAATCGACCAACACCGTGTGCTCCAGCGACTTCATTTAATTTCCTTAACACTTCGGCTGGCGTCATTGACTCACCATCAATGGCAACAATGTCACCCTTTTCATAGGTTAATTCAAGATACTGAGCCGTATCAGGCGCTTTCTCTGGCGATACCGTGTTAAGCCACATGTCGTCAGTCGGCTCTAGCCATGGATCTTCGAGGATGCCGCCTTCGTAAGAGATATGCAGCATATTGGCGTCCATCGAATAAGGTGATTTTTGGCCTTGTTTTTGTTCAATCGCAATGCCTGCTTTTGCAGCATAGGCCATTAGGCTTTCACGCGAATTTAAATCCCACTCACGCCATGGGGCGATAATACGAATATCTGGGTTGAGCGCATAGGCGCCCAGCTCAAAACGCACTTGATCATTGCCTTTGCCGGTTGCACCATGAGAGATGGCATCCGCACCTGTCTCTTTTGCGATTTCGATCAAGCGCTTAGAAATTAATGGGCGAGCTATCGATGTGCCTAACAGGTATTCACCTTCGTAAATGGCATTCGCTCTAAACATGGGGAAGACAAAGTCGCGTACGAACTCTTCTTGTAAGTCTTCGATGTAGATTTCTTTTACGCCATATTTTTCAGCTTTAATGCGAGCGGGTTCGAGTTCTTCACCCTGCCCTATATCGGCTGTAAAGGTAACCACTTCACAATCATATTCATCTTCCAGCCACTTTAAAATAACCGAGGTATCGAGTCCGCCTGAATAGGCTAGGACGACTTTATTTACCGCTGACTTGCTCATAATTTTCCTATTAATCGTAGCCCAAGTTTAAGTGTTACCTGGGTATTTTAAAAAGTACCCTATTGTCGTCAGTATTGTGTCAAAAATCCAGCTTCTGAGTATAATCTGTCACACTTAATTGCGAGGTAAATACAATGTCTGACAGTGGCTTCAAAATACATGCTCTCGAACTAGGCCCAATGCTGAACTTTGTGTATCTGATCGAGGATATCGCAACTCGACGCACAGCAGTAGTGGACCCGGCCTGGGATGTACCTGCAATTATTACTGAGGCCGAAAAACTCGACCTGAAAATCACTGATATCTTGTTGACTCATAGCCACCACGATCACATCAATGGTATCGAAGGAATTTTAGAACACGGTCATGCCGAAATGCATTTACTCAAGCCTGAGTTTGAATTTTGGGGTAGCAATATCGCCAAGCCATGTTTGCATCATGGCGGTGACGATATTGCGCTCGGCGAGAGTCAAATAAAGGTCCTGCACACACCGGGGCATACGCCCGGTTCAGCCTGCTATCAACTGGGCAATGAGATTATTACCGGTGATACTTTATTCGTCTTTGGCTGTGGTCGTTGCGACCTCAGTGGCGGCAATCCCGAAGAAATGTTTGAGACCTTAAGACAAATGAAGCATGAGCTACCTGACGATATGCTGATTCATCCAGGTCATAACTATTCTGTTAAAAAAACCTGCACCTTCGCCGAGCAGGTAGAGGGCAATCCTTTCTTGCATTACGACGATAAGCCGGAATTTATCAACTACCGAATGGATGTTCACGACAAAACGCGGGATGAACCTTACGATACAATGAGCAAGCAGCAGCTTAGGATCGCTAATTTACTATAAAACGTTTCTATAGAAAATCATGAATTTCTGAAAACTGTCTTATGCAGATATCAGACATCTCCGGCCAGGCAAAATCACCCGCCGGGTCGAGGTGTATAGTGGCTACGTTGGCATTTCTACCTGCCTCTAAGTCGAACAGATAGTCCCCTACCATCACCGCATCACTTGGGGCGGCCTGCCAATCGTTAAGTAAATAATTAATGCCATCGGGAGAGGGTTTAGGCTTGCAGGAATCTCGGTCTAGCCTGTGCTGGACAGGGAAAAAATGGCCAATACCGCAGGCAGTCAGTGTGGTTTCGACAACAGGCATGATGTTACGAGTAAGCAAGCCCAATTTTACACCGCGTATTTGCAACTTTTCGAGCAGCTCTGGCACACCAGGCATGAGTGTCGATTGCCCGGCAAAGTGACATTCAAGATCATTCAGTTTTAACCACAAGGGTGCTGCCTGCTCATTTGGCATAGCGCTTAATGCCTCCAAAATGGGTTCATTGGATTCTAACCCCAACTCTTTGCGAATGTATTCGAAATCATGGGCGCTGGTGGTTAAAGTACCATCCATATCGAAAACCCAATGATTACGTTGATCTAACCGATGTACTTCCCACATTATTTTTTAGCTCGTATTAGCGTTCATATCATTCTAAAGGAAACAACATTATTAGTGTAATTTTGATCACTAAAAATCATGTTTGAATCACAAATAGTGTATCCTAAACTTTAACAAGAACTAACCAACTTAAATTAACGGACTTAAATATGACTATAAACATTGGCGAAAAAATTCCTTCAGTTACCCTACAATATATGGATGGCTCTAGTGTTAAAAACGAGTCCACCGACGAGTTATTTTCAGGTAAGAAAATTGCACTATTTGCACTCCCAGGGGCATTCACGCCAACCTGCTCGGTATCTCATCTACCGGGTTATGTGGTTAAATCGGATGAGTTATTCGCTAAAGGCATTGACCTGATTGTCTGCCTCTCGGTAAATGACGCTTTTGTTATGAGTGCCTGGGGTAAGCAACACAATGCGGGTGACCGCGTCATGATGGTGGCCGATGGCAGCGCGAACTTTACTCAGGCGGTTGGACTTGAGTTGGATTTGACAGGCAATGGAATGGGAGTTCGCTCGCAACGTTATTCGATGCTAATTAATGATGGTGTTGTCGAGGCGCTCCATATTGAAGCCGCAGGTAAATTCGAAGTTAGCGATGCTGACACCATGCTCACTGGCCTGTAAACAATAGGCATCAACGCAAACAGATGTCTTATAACAAAGAATCAGGTGCATTCGTCAGTCAAGCCTATGGTTTGACTGACGACAACCAATCTCATGTCGATTTTTATCGACAGTGGGCGGCCGACTATGACCACGAGATGCTGGATAAACTCGGTTACACTTCGCCCGGCACGATCGCTAGTTTGCTGATTGAACACCTTCCCAATAAATTGTCACACATAATCGATATTGGTTGCGGAACAGGATTAACCTGTACGTTATTACATGAACAGGGATACGCTAATCTCGACGGCATCGATTTATCACCAGATATGTTACAGGTTGCTGACAATCGAAATATCTACCAGTCACTTTTCGCTGGTGATTTAAACCTGCCATTGGACATCGAAAGTAATACCTATGACGCAGCGGTTTCTTCAGGCACTTTTACCCATGGGCATGTTGGTGCCGAACCATTAGATGAAGTTGTTCGTATTTTGAAACCGAGTGGCATTCTAGCGATCACCATTCACCTTGATTTATGGCTAACACATGGATTTGAGGCCAAATTGAAATCTTTGGTATCGTCGAATACAATAGCGTGCATTACTTTGCAACAAGGCCCCTATTACAAAAATGGTGTATTGGAGGGCTGGTTTTGTGTTTACCGAAAAAAAGCACCATAGCTCAATCAAACGCGTCAGTTTTTACATATACAACTATCGACTCTAACCACTATTTGATGTATCAATAAAATGCTTAAGTAGCGTTGTGAAAAAACAACCGCTGGGCAAAGTTGCGCATACTTTTAGTGTCTGTGTATCAGAATCATGAACCACATCGAAGTCCTGCACTGGAACCCGAGTCGTACGCATTTGTAGCTTTACCTTTTGAGTATCTAGGCACTCTACGATCTCTGTGTACTGATGAAAAACGGCCTCTTCCAGTGCTAAAGCCGTTTCTGACAACATGCTACTCCCTGAACCGTACAAACTGACAGCGCTAGAGATATCTTGCTGTTGGTAGCGATCAAGAATACTGCCGTCGATTTCATCTGAGAATAGCGAGTGACTGCCTGACAACATAAAAACATCACCTAGCAGAGGCTGATGCCAGTGCTTTTGTTCGATACGTTGAGATAGGATCTGATTAAACAAGAAGCTCCGCAGTGCTGAGATATACAGACTTCTTTTGGTTCGGCTGAGCTTTCTGGCTCGTCTTTCATTCGTAAAGCTGTGAATGGCCCGCTCAACGTTATCTTGCCTGGCACCAAATCGTTGCTCCCCGAAATAGTTGGCCATACCAAAGGCTTTGACATCATCTATTTGCTGCTGAGTTTGGTTTGGAAGTTCAACGACATTTCTCACCATAGCTTCAAAGCTATTAGAACGATGACTACCTGATCGTATTTTTTTATTGTGCCAACCATATTGCAACAGCTTATAGTGAGATGATGACGGTATCTCCGTGCTATTCATTTGGCCGGGTAAATGCACACTAAGCCATTGTTGCGTCACCGCTAGTTTGTCCTTTAAACCACTATAACCAATGTCGCGGGCTTTGACAGAATATTCACGCGCTATATGGTCTATCAAATCTTGAGTGGTTAAGTTAGTTTTTTCGATGTGAAGAAACAGATGTTCTCCGTCTCCACAGGGCTCGAAACCTAAGTTCTCTATGACATGAAAATCGTCGGCCTGACTTTTTATGATACCAGTCTGGTGTGGTACACCGTAGGGATACTTCAATGTGTCAGCCTCTAGTCAAGGGATTTTTTTTCGATTTTTCAGCTACTTTATTTCGAAGATAATTGATTGAAACATGATCAGCCGAAACGATGTCTCCATTATCAATGGCTTGTTGAGCCAGTTTTAACAAAGCTTTCGAGTCTGGAAACAGAGCTGAATCTAACATGATTTTTTGCTCGGCTAAGAATTTCTGACGCCAAATGACTTCACCTACAATCCAACCATGTCCTGTTCCACAGGCAGGTATATCTGTTACAAATACATCATCTAGTTTGTTGAGGTTTTCATTGTCTTTAAGTACAGCTAAACCTGAATCATCTCTTTCATAGACTGCCCAATAGGCTTCGCCCATACGGGCATCAAGAGCTACCAAAACATCGGGTAAATCATACTTATCAAGACTTGCCTGGGCTAGTACTGCTAGCGTTGAAATTGGCGCAATCGGAATATCCAGCGCTATCGATATACCCTGTGCAGTCGAAGCTGCAATTCGGATACCGGTGAAAGCGCCAGGACCGTTGGCAAAAGTACAATGAGTGATATCTAACTTTGACAGCTGAGATGCTCTTAAAACTGAATCCATCATCTGCGGTAATAGCTTAGTATGCTGGCGCGGCACAATTTCAAACTCGCTAAAAATTTCACCATCGGCGCGCAGTAAAGCAGCCGAGCAAGCCTCGGTGGAGGTATCAATGGCTAGAATATTCATACGACTCATAAATTATATTAGGTGAGCGAGATTAATTAGGAGCAAAATAGTACGCTTGGTAAGGGTTTACGCCGATAATTATGATATGACCTATTTGGCATCGTTTGCTCAAGGATAAGTCGGACTTTCATCTAAAAAACTACACCGTATTGATGGACTTTCGTGCTTTACCGCAAGCTGATTTTGAGAACAGCTTAACTGCGGTCAACTCAGATGAAACAATTACGTCTTTATAAGGACCTCTGTTAGGAAAAAAAGTAGATTCTATTTGGTTAACGGGCAACGCCCCTTTTACTATTCTTCACAAAGTTAACGAATTCAGCTACTTCAGGGTACTTATCGCACAATGGCTGTAATTTTTCAAATGCAACTTCTCTCGTAACTTTTGATTTTAATAGCTCTCGGAAAGACTGATGCAGGGCTCGAATCAAATCCGCAGAAAAACCCTTCCGTCGCAACCCCTCTTTATTAATACCAATGGTTTTGGCACGATTGCCAGCGGCCATGGAAAAAGGAGGTATATCCTGTGTCACAACCGA
Source organism: Urechidicola sp. (assembly GCA_047638435.1). Classification (GTDB taxonomy): domain Bacteria; phylum Pseudomonadota; class Gammaproteobacteria. The sequence continues at coordinate 21 of JBLILW010000048.1, read as the reverse complement.
CCCTTGGCCACAAAGTGACTG
>JBLILW010000047.1:0-12998 GCA_047638435.1 Urechidicola sp. | reverse complement strand
AATCTGTCAAAGAGATATTTCTTATGGTTTGATAGGCCCCACCTAACTAGATGAGGAAATCACCTTGATCTCCTATGGTGAATTAACAGGCTAATTTGACTAGCATTGAGCGTTTTACTGGTATTTTGGGGACATACAGTAGTTTATTTTATAGTAATTGTGATGGGGTTTTCTGATAGCTTCAAATGGTGCCAAACTCCAAATGTTTTACAAAAATAGCTTGACCAACATCATTAAACCAACCGTTACAAGGATTGTAGCCACCAGTTTTTTGAGGAAATTGATCGGTAGGACATGAACAAACTTGGCACCCAAAACAGCACCCGTGCCGAGCAATAATGCCAGTGATAAACCGAGACTGAAGTCGACTTCTGAGTGTGCCATATTACTGATTGTTGCCGTGAGCGAGATAGGGACCTGCACAGCCTGGGACAACCCAATGGCGGTCAGAATAGGAGCTTTTCGCCATAATAATATGGGTATTAATAGTAACGGGCCACCTGTCCCGGTTAGGGCTGAGCCTATTCCTGTGACGAACCCGATCGAAATTAATTCAGTATTATTTGAGGGCAATTGAGTGTGCTGCTGACGACCACTGCGATAAAGTGCATCGAGACCAGATGCCAAAATTAAAAAGCCAATGACTATTTCGAGCCAATTGGCAGGGAAAAATGGCAATACATAACTTCCCAAATAAGCACCAGGCAATGCACCCATACATATTTTTAGTGCAAGCGGCCAGTTTATCGTGCCCTGTTTGGCATACATAATGGCGCCGATCAAGCCGGTAAATATGTAACCAACCATGCAAGCCGGTATCGCAACATGCAAAGGCACTGAGCTAAAGTAATTGAGCGAAGGCACTAACAACACGCCACCAATCCCGACTCCACCAATGAGAATGCCGACAATAAATACGACCACGACTAAGATAGGAGTAAACAAATTGGATGATTTATTTCGAAAGTGTGAGGGGGCTTAAAGTTTCAACTAGTTAACCTTGATATTAAACTAGTTGAACTAGGAATAACAATATCTTTTCGTTCATAACTAGTGATACCGTGTTAGACCCCAGCACTTTTACATAATAATTAAAAATCGGAAATTAATATGTTTCTCAGGCAATTTCAGTATTTGGTAGCACTTGAACAGGAAGGACATTTCGGTCGTGCCGCTGAAAAATGTCATGTCTCTCAGCCAAGTTTGTCGAGTGCGCTAAAAAGCCTTGAGGAAGAACTTGGCATACCTATTATATTACGACAGCAAAAATTTCAAGGATTTACCGAAGAAGGTAAAAGGGTTGTGAGCTGGGCGAAAAGGCTGCTGGCGGATAGGTCTGCCATGCTTGAAGAGCTCGCAATTATGAAAAATAGTTTACACGGGCGATTGCGCATAGGTGCGATTCCCATGAGCTCACCTTTATTTCCAACGCTTAGCCAATTATTTCAAAAACACTACCCTTCAGTACAATTAGACATACAATTTATGAGCCTGGATCAAATGGTCCAGGGACTTATCAATTTCGAGATTGACATTGGCGTAACTTATCTAAATGACCCCTTGCTAGACAAATTTTTCACCATGGCGCTGTTTGAAGAACCTCTTTATTTGTTGTTGCCGGACAATGACTGGCTGGGTGATCAACCGTCTATCACATGGAAGGAGGCTGCAACTTTACCCTTGAGTCTATTATCTAAATCGATGCGTGAAAGACGTATAATGGACGAAGCATTTGAAAGCGTGGGCTGTGAACCGATGCCAAAATTAGAATCAAATTCGATATTCCAACTGGCTTTTCATGCGATGGCTGGAGATCTGGCAACAATCGTACCGAAACGATTTGCACATTTACCCAATACACGCCAAAAGATATTGACCGACCCAAGCGTATCTCAGGTGTTGGGGTTAGTTTGGGTACATGGAAACCCGGTATTACCGATGACCAATGCCGCCACTAAATTAATTCGCGAAGCATTAGATTCTGGTGCATTGGAAAAAATTAGCTTCCTGGGAGAATAGGCTTTGGTGATTAGCTCGATGACTCAGTTAAACAGGTGAAGTCATTCGCCTATTAGCCTCTCACAACGAATTCTAATTTGATTTGGGGCTGGGGCTTTGCCGACAGGGATGTCAGTAAGGAGCGGGAGCATATGTCCATGGATGGACAGTATTAAAACAACGTAGGAGCAGTTGTCGAGGATGCGGTGAGCTTTAGATCTGGAGAAAGCGACTTTCACTATGCAAGCCAATTCCATGTGCGAGGCTAAAACTTCACCTTCGCTATAACTCAATATTCAGCAGGAATGCCAAGTTGCTGAATATTCTTACAAATTAATCCCCTCAACGTTGGTTACTAAACCACCACTGAATCTGACATTTCACGCTCGGTGGAGGCATTTTGAATCTTCAGGCTGGATATTTTGAGTCCCAAAACGAAGAGCCTTAATCACAAAATATTAGGCTCTTACCTTTTATAACAGCCCTTCCTCTTCTAATACTTTTCTGGCAACTCGAAAGCATTCTAGAGACTGTGGAACCCCGCAGTAGATACCAACCACATGAATAGCGGCTCGAATTTGTTCTTTTGTAACACCATTTTTAATGGCACCTCGACAATGAATTTCCCATTCATGCATTTTCCCCAGTGCCCCTATCATCGCCAAATTCATTAAAGACCGAGTTTTTGCATCAATCGCATCATCGCCCCAACCAAAACCCCAACACCATTCCGTCATCGCTTCCTGAAAGGGTCGTGTAAAATCGTCGGCAGCAGCCAGATTTTTCTCTACATATTCAGCACCTAAGGTTGCCTTTCGCTGCTCAAGGCCTATCTCAAATCTTTCTTTATCCATGCTTTTTTCTCACTATCAAAAATTAACTATATTACACTGAACAACCACTCGTAATAAACATTCAGATCTGGCCTGAATGATATAAGGTTGTTTAAAACATCATTCATAATCATTAGGAATGGATCTAAGGAACCAAAGCCCAAATATGATTTCAAATTAGTTTGTTAAAGATTAGGATTACATACCGTTTTTTCTGGCTAGCGCCAGCATTATTAACGTTGGCCTGTAGCTCTAATATTCCACTTGAAATGCGAGAAGCACCAGCGGAGGCACCTAATATTTCGCAGGTTCGTGATCAGCCAGCCGAACATAGTTCTCAAATAGTTCGCTGGGGCGGTCGAATTCTTAAAACTGAAAATGGCAAAAACGAGAGAAAACTAACCATTATTGACTTTCCATTGATGAAAGACGGTAGACCACAGACTGACGAATCCAGCACAGGACTGTTCATAGCGACTACCAATTACTTCCTAGAGCCGCAAGAATACAAAACCGAACAATTGATCACCGTGACCGGATCCTATGTCGAAACTGTGATTCAGGATATTGACGAATTTCCCTATAACTACCCAGTAGTTAACATGACCCATTCTTATCGATAGTGCTCCTACAGGAGTTGGCAAAGCGATTTGAAAACTGGGTTATGTTACACCGCCAACAACGCTGACAGTACAAAGGTTTTCTGGGCCTTCTTTGTTCACTACCTATTACGATTAACACGCGTTATCATCAATACCATGATTGATAGAAAACACTTACTCATTGTTGCTCACAATCCTTCCCCAAATACTCAAAAATTAGTCGATGCCTGTTTGCTAGGTGCTAATCATGAAGACATTGAAGGAGTCGAAACAAAACATATAGCACCTTTGCAAGCAACGCCTGAAGATGTTTTTTGGGCCGACGCCATTATCCTCGGCACCACCGAAAATTTTGGCTATATGAGCGGTGCTTTAAAGGACTTCTTCGATCGTATTTATTACCCCTGCCTCGAAAAAACAGAGGCTATGCCTTACTCACTATATATTCGCGCAGGCCTAGACGGAACAGGCACCAAAATCGCCATTGGGAAAATAACCACAGGCCTTTGCTGGAAAGCCGTACAAGAACCCATTATTCTACACGGCGAATACAAAGCTGAATTCGAAAACCAATGCGAAGAACTCGGCATGCTGATGGCAGCCAGTCTCGAAGCGGGTATTATTTAGATCTAGGAAGACCCTGATTAATCATGACAAAATTTACTGATAAGAAAGCAATCGTGTTCGGTGGCACCTCTGGCATTGGACTAGAGATAGCAATATCTTTAAAGCAATCTGGCGTAGAAGTCATCACGGTCAGTCGGGGCGGCCCAAAGGGTGATACCAATAACGGCATGCAAAACGACATCGCCGACGTTCAGGATAGAGCCGCTTTGCAAGCTATCTTCGAACGTCACACCGGATTCGATTATCTGGTGAATGCAGCAACCGGCGGTCAGCGTGCTATCGGCCCTTTTCTGGAAATGGATCTTGATGGTTTTCAGGGTTCATTCGCCAAACTCTGGGGGTATGTGAATACCGTTCGCCTCGGCGCGCCACACATGTCGGCCGATGGCGCTATCGTGTTGCTTAGTGGCTACCCCGCCAGAAAAGTTAAACCAGGCTCTATCGCCATTGGCACCGTTGGCAATGCTGTCGAAGGTTTTGTTAAACTCGTCGCGAGTGAAATCAAACCACTGCGCATTAATGCGGTTTGCCCAGGATTGATAGATACACCCATGTTTACCCAACAGGGTGAAGAGCGAGATAATTTTCTTGCCAGCGTAACCGAACAGCATCTGATACCAAGAGCAGGCCGACCCGATGAAGTTGCCTCGGCAGCCATATTTTTACTTGAGAACCAATTCGTCACAGGCACCATTATTGACGTCGACGGTGGTGCAATATCTGCCTAGATAGTATCTGCCTAGCCAATCACTGGCATGAGTTGGTTTAAAGTATTATGAATTGAGACTCACTTCAATTAATCCACATACTGTATTTCTATACAGACAACCGGCCCACCAGTGATAACCCACTGCCCTGGCTTTGCAGATTTGGTTTGAAATAAGTGTGTAGCTCGCAGAGTAATCACACTTGAATCAGGTGGTAAAACAGTGATGTCGCTTTCGACGGAATAGATTAACAATAGATCGGCTTTAACAGATAACTGCTGATTTTTATCTTCGCCCAACACCGTCACTTTTGAGCGACATTTGCTTTGTCGAGTCATCACATTGAAATCGAGAATATCCCCATGATGCAATTTGGCGCTGGTTCGCCAGCCACCATCAAAATGAGCCATATCGAACCTTTGGTCTAATACGTCTCGCTGGCCACAGTCGTGGTCTAAAGTTAGACCATTTCCATTGATCAAAATTAATGTTCGATCATAATGCTTAAAATCAGAAAAATCGCCACTGCTAATAACCGGCGCCATACTTAGCCGCCAGTCAAAGTTATCCACTTTAGAGCCACCAAACACCAACTCCTCTGTAATGCCCTTACCGTTTTTCCAGGCTACAGACCGATATTGATCTGGAGATATGATATTAAACTGCATCAGAAAATATCCTACTTAGGTTAGACTAAATACTTGAAAGAAACTTTATCACACATGACAGGCTATAAGCGATGAGCAACAAACCTCACGGCAATCTTGCTATTCGCACGTTGGCGATGCCCGCAGACGCAAATCCATCAGGTGATATTTTTGGTGGCTGGGTTTTGTCTCAAATGGATATTGCAGCCAGCACCTGCGCGGTCGAACGTGCTCAGTGTCGTACTGTCACTGTTGCACTGGACGCCATGAGCTTTATTAGTCCGGTAAAAATAGGAGACGTACTCAGCGTATACACCAAGCTAAAAAAGGTAGGCAATACGTCAATGGAAATTTACGTCGAAGCCTGGGCCAAACGAGGTCGACTAGGCGAAATGGACAAGGTGACCGAGGCCATGTTTAAATTTGTCGCGGTTGATGAAGACGGAAAACCGACTCCCGTCTTACCACTTTAAAATAAACGTTAGAAACTCAATTTAAAGCGCATCGTTCAGCAACTCGATCCAATGTACCACCGGCACTTGAGAACCAGTCCCAATCTGAAGCTGACAGCCAATATTCGCTGTTGCAATCACCTCAGGCGAATCGACTGTTAGTGCCGTTTGCTTATTTGACTGCAGCTGCTTCGATATTTCTGGTTGTAGAATCGAATAGGTTCCAGCAGAGCCACAGCATAAATGTGAATCGGCAACATGACATATATGAAAGCCCACATTTGCCAATATTTTTTCTACGACACCTTTTAAACCAAGGGCATGCTGCATCGTGCAAGGTGTATGAAAGGCAACTCGCTTCGGTCCATCAGAAGCTTCATCAATAGTGAATTTATTATCCGCCATCTCCCTCGATACGAGTTGACTTAAATCGAGTGCAAGGTCACTAATTTTTTGACCTTTTTCAGCGTAACCACTTTCATTTTTAAAAATAGTGCCGTATTCCTTAATGCTCACGCCGCAGCCGGAAGCTGTGAAAACGATGGCTTCAACGCCTGATTCAATTTTAGGCCACCAGGCATCAATCAATCGTCTGGCTTGCGCTTTACCCTGTTCTATTTGAGAGGTATGCATGCCGACTGCACCACAACAATTCTTCTGGTTTATTTCGATAACGCTCAAGCCTAAGCGATGCAGTAGCTGTTTAGCCGCAGCATTGGTATTGGGTGCCAGAGCCGGTTGAACACAACCCGATAACATAAGAACTTGTCGTTCATGCTGACCAATAACCTCAGCTATCGGTGGCTTTATCATCGGTATCGATTCAGTTAATTTTTTCGGTAAAAACCAGCGACACTTCTGTGCTGCCTGTATTGAAAATTTGAATATCCAGCCTGAGTTCAGAAACTGGGTGATAGCCCATCGCAATCCACGCTGACCGGCTAAACGTGGTAAATCTTTTTCGATAGATTCGCGCCCAATTTCTAACAGATGACTATAATTAACGCCCGATGGACAAGTTGTTTCACAACTACGACAAGTCAAACAGCGATCAAGGTGGAGCTGCATCTCCTGATTCGCTGGCGCACCTTCGAAGTATTGCTTCATTTGATAGATACGACCACGCGGGCCATCCAGTTCGTCGCCCCGTAATTGATACGTTGGGCAGGTTGCATTGCAAAAACCACAGTGAACGCAGCTGCGTAAAATAGACTCAATCGCCTCGGCTGATTGGCTCTCTTTAAAACGCTTTGCTAGATTAGTCTGCATCGTTAAAGTCCGGGGTACAATCGACCCGGATTAAATATACCGGCTGGATCAAAACTTGATTTAAGGTTTCGATGTAATGTCATCATCGAATCGGTTGGGCGCTGAAATAGGCCGGCATCACCGTCATATCCTCGATAAGCACAGACCGTTCCTCGGTGATACTGCATCTGCTGCCTTAATGGTTCGAGGCGGTCCTGTGATGCTTCTACCCAACGCTGCGCACCACCCCATTCGATCAGTTGCGATTCAGCCGTTAAAAAATCTGGTTCGACACTGGGCACCGACACTCTCGCAATGGTTTTCATCTGGCCAAAAAAAGCATGCGATTGTTCTTTTAGCTCATACCAGATTTCATCACACTCCATTTTATTGTCTCTACCCAAATCTTGACAGGCACTATCGAGACCTTGCTGACTACCCGAAAGCCGTATTTTAGTCTGCCCCTGGTACCATACAGATGCTGAAATGGGGTATGGCAAACGTCTTTGTTGGTTGATCCAATCAATATGCGCCTGCGCATCAGCATGCTCGAATACCAACGTTGTTTCTGCCTCAAATTTAGGTATAACGCGAATCGACACTTCGAGTAAAACACCCAGCGTGCCCAATGCACCCACCATTAAACGAGACACATCAAATCCCGCAACATTTTTAATCACGCGACCGCCAAAGTTGACAATTTCACCCCGACCATTGAGCAGCCTGATACCTAGAATAAAATCCCGAATAGCACCAGAAAAAGCCCGCCTTGGGCCAGTTAGACCACTGGCAACGATACCGCCTATCGTGGCCTCATCACCAAAGTGTGGTGGCTCAAACCCTAGCATTTGATTATTTTCAGCCAGTAAAGACTCTACATCTTTGAGCTTGCAGCCCGTCCGTAAAGTGATTACCAATTCAGCCGGATCATAATCAACGATACCGCTATGGCTGCTCACATCAATAGCCAACGCATCAACAGCATGACCATAAAACGCCTTTGTATTACCACCAACAATTTTTACCGGCACACCATTCGCTGACACTGATTCAATCTGCGATTGAAGATCATCTTCGAGGTTAACTTGTGGAATTGTTACTTGAGTAATACTCTCTTTTGGAGTCTCGATAGCCATTAGAATCGGTCCAGCTCTGGATGCGGCAGCTCACCATTATGAACATGCATCGCATTAAATTCAGCACAGCGTGCAAGGGTAGGAATTGCCTTACCTGGATTCATAATATTCGCAGGATCAAAAGCTGATCGAATAGCGTGAAATTGATGACGTTCTATATCACTAAACTGCACACACATTTCACCAAGCTTCTCAACTCCAACCCCATGTTCGCCGGTAATAGTGCCTCCATGATGAATGCATAACTGTAAAATTTTACTACCCAATTCTTCTGTTCTTTCGAGCTCGCCTTCATTATTGGCATCATACAAAATCAACGGATGCAAATTTCCATCACCCGCATGAAAAACATTGGCTATTAATAAACCGTATTCATCGGAGAGGCGATTGATTTCAGTTAACACAGCGCCTAGCGCCTTTCTCGGAATAGTGCCATCGATACAGTAATAATCAGGTGATAATCGTCCTACCGCTGGAAATGCTGCTTTGCGGCCTGACCAGAACAAGTGCCGTTCGGCATCATCTTTGGCCAATCGAGTTTCTACCGCACCGCTGTTTTTTAATATGCTATCGACTTTGCTTATTTGAGATTCGACTTCGGCTTCGGTACCGTCGAGTTCACAGATCAGAATGGCTGCCGCGTCGACCGGGTAACCAGCATTTACAAAGGCTTCTGCTGCTCTGATGGCTGGGTTATCCATCATTTCAACACCGGCGGGAATGATACCGCCCGAAATAATACTCGCAACACTGTTGCCTGCCTTCTCAACGTCATCAAACACCGCCAAGATCACTCGCGCACACTGTGGTATCGGCAATAGCTTTAAGGTCACTTCAACCACAATGCCAAGCATGCCCTCTGATCCAATAACCAGAGCGAGTAAGTCATAGCCCTGCGACTGCAATGACTGCTGATCGATCACCATCAACTCACCTGTCGCTGTGACCAGCTTCACTCCCAAAACATTATGCAGCGTTAACCCATATTTAAGGCAATGAACACCACCGGCATTTTCGGCCACGTTGCCGCCAATAGAGCAGGCTATTTGAGATGAAGGATCAGGTGCATAATAAAGGCCCAGATGTTGCACTGCTTCTGATACCGCTAAATTACGCATGCCAGGCTCCACAGTAATACTCTGCGCATTGGCATCAATGTTAAGAATTTGATTCATTTTCGCCAAACTCAAGACAATACCATCCGCATGAGGCAAAGCGCCGCCCGACAGGCTGGTGCCGGCACCACGACTCACAATCGGTATATTGCGCTCGGCACATATACAGATAACTTTCTGCACTTGTTCTATCGTGCAGGGTAGAACAACCAGTAATGGAGTCTGGCGATAGGCGCTCAAACCATCACACTCATACGCGGCTAGCGAGGTAGGTTGATCAACTACTGATTCGTATTCGAGAAATTTACGAAAAAGATCGGCTAGTTGTTGTCGCGTCGAAGTTGTCATTACTTAAAATATCCCATCGTTTGTGTCAGGTATAATTCCAATCGATTCTGCAAACCTTCTCGCCATCCTGTCAGGTTATTGCTAATATACTCTAGCTAAAGCAAATTGGACTGACCAATTTAACAAACTATGACGACAAAACCAATAGAAAACCTATCAGTAACTGATGCAGTTACCGAAAAGCTTGAATCAATGATTGTCGAGGGTACTTTTAAACCTGGCGATAGCCTGCCGCCTGAACGCCAGCTTGCCCGAGATTTCTCGGTATCAAGGGCATCCCTTCGGCAAGCGCTTTCGGTCCTCGAGTATCGTGGTCTGATCCTTTCCAAACAGGGTGGTGGTAATTATGTTTGCGATGTTATTAAAAGGAGCTTTTCGGACCCACTACTCGATTTAATTAAACGCCACCACGAATTGAAATTTCAGGTCATCGAACTTCGCCAGACGCTTGAATGCTCCGCTGCTTTCTATGCTGCCGAGCGCGCTACTACCGAAGATCGCGTCATTATCCGCACGAGACTGGACCAACTGAAGGCCATTGTGCCCATGAACAATCCCGCAGAGGAAGCCAGGGCTGACCTCGAACTGCATCTCGCCATAGCCGATGCGGCGCACAATGTTCCGCTTTCGCTGATGTTACGCAACATTTATTCACTACTGCTAAGCGAGATTGAGGAAAACCTGCGTCTAGTCCACCAAATCAACATCAACTCGCTAAAGCTACACGGACAACATCACGAAATGGTTGAGCTTATCATCGCTGGAGACAGCGAAGGTGCGCGCCGCGTCGTCAACGAGCATCTTGAATTGATCAGAGATACTTTTATCGAAAACGAATTAATCAGAGAGCTCGATAGCGACAAAACCCGAGCACTATTAACTCAGCTTTAGGGCGCACATCACTTCGTTGTGCCAGACTTTAGCTGTTCGAAACCTTCCTGCACTTCCATCGTCAGCAGCTTACGTTTGTCCTCTGGCGCAAAATAAAAAACAACAATCCAGACCACCAGTATCACCACCGCCAATCCACGAAGAAACGACGCCACCTTTTCCTTGCCCATAAAATTATCCAGGCGCTCACGATTTGCCTTATAGTGGCGCATGAAAAAATCCAGTACCGCAAAAAACGGGCCATAGAGGAAATCAAAAATCTTTTTTGTGGTTGGTTTCAAACTGCTACCTGCATCATATTAATTTAAACTCGAAAGCCAATGGCTTCAATGGCTGCGATCACACATGCCTCGTCATCTGTCGAAACACCACCCGCGGCACCGACAGCACCGACAATATCACCCTTATCATCTCGAACCAAAACACCACCGGGTAAAGGTATAACCTGGCCATTAGTCATTGTATTCAAGGCATTTATAAAGCCTTTTTGTAAATCATCCTGGCTGTAGCGATCAGCAATCAAACTCGTATTTGTCGCCATACCCAGCGCGCCCCAGGCTTTGGCCTGCGCTATCTGCACCCGCAGAAATGAGACACCGTCCTCACGTTGCAGGGTTTTAAGATGTGCGCCAGTGTCCAATACCGCCACCGCAATCGGCGGCATGTTCCTACTACGCGCTGCTTTGAGGACTTCTTTAATCAGGCCATTCGCCTGTTGTAAGTTAAGTTCCAACCTAATATACCTTACTAGCTATTGCGGAAAATTCGAACCATAGCACCCCACGCAGTTATGCTGTTACTATATTTGTAAAACCCTATTTGTAAAAACCTTGGCGAAGAGTGTGAACATGAATAATAAACCAGTTGTGCTGGTAACGCGCAAACTACCCGACGCAGTAGAAATTAAACTCGCAGAGCATTTCGAAGTTATTCTCAATCCTGAAGACAAGCTATATAGCCGCGAGGAACTGCTACAACTTGCCGCTCAGGCGGATGCAATTTTACCCTGCCATACCGAGAAATTTCCAGCTGAAACCATAGCGCTTTTGCCACCCAGGGTAAAAGTCATCGCCAATTTTTCAGTCGGCGTTGACCATGTTGACCTCGAAGCCGCAAAACAAAATCAGGTCATAGTCACCAATACGCCTGACGTACTTTCCGATGCCACTGCCGAGATTGCGATGCTGCTAATGCTCGGTGCCGCACGCCGTGCCAGCGAAGGTGAACGTATTATGCGCACTCAACAATGGAAAGACTGGAGCCCTGCATTTATGGTTGGCCAGCAAATTACTGGTAAACGTCTTGGCATCCTCGGCATGGGCCGTGTTGGGCAAGTTGTAGCGCAGCGTGCCCGCGGTTTTAACATGAGCATTCATTATCATAATCGACATCCAATTGAGGCCGAACTCGCCGTAGATACTGTCTATCACGACAGTATCGAATCACTACTAGCAGAGATTGATGTGTTATCGATTCACTGTCCGGCATCCGAACAGACTAAGGGTCTGCTCAATAGCCAACGTCTTGCCATGATGCATAGCAATGCCATCATCGTGAATACGTCGAGAGGTGGTGTTGTCGATGACGATGCGTTAGTTGGCGCACTTAAATCGGGAAGTATCGCTGCCGCTGGTCTCGATGTCTATAACGGCGAGCCGGATCATATCCATGCAGAATACAGTCAATTGGATAATGTCTTTTTGTTACCACATATTGGCAGTGCCACACACGAAACCCGCAATGCTATGGGCTATCGAGCTATCGATAATTTAATCGCAGTTTTCAATGGAACCGAGCCACGTGATCGAGTTGCCTAACGCTTTTAACCGCTATATAGCATGGTATAAACGGAATAATATTGGTACTACCAATATTGGTCCGTCCAATATATACTCGCCGCCAGGCCAGAGGAAATTAAGCCAAGAGTGGTCTATATATAAAAATATTACTCGACATATGTCTACAATAAATTCCTAACCCTAAAGAGGATAATAAGCATGAGCGATACAAAACAATCACGACGTAAGTTTCTAACCAAAGGCGCGGCCACAATCGCCGGTGGTGCAGCTCTAGTAGCCGCACCTACAATGGCAGTAGCCGCAAAACCTGTCGTTCTCAAGGTGCAGGCAGCCTGGGGTGGTGGTATCTTTTTAGAATTTGCACAAGACTACGTCAACCGTGTTAACGAAATGTCTGGCGGATCTCTAAAGATTGACCTGCTCGGCGTTGGCGCAGTGGTCAAAACTGCAGAAATGCAAACTGCAGTACACAAAGGCGTTATTGATGGCGCACACTTAGTAACCGCTTACTGGTATTCAAAAAGCCCTGTTGCGTCACTATTCGGTACTGGTCCCTGCTTTGGCTGGTCTGCGAATGAACTGATGGGCTGGATTC
>JBLILW010000046.1:0-13349 GCA_047638435.1 Urechidicola sp. | reverse complement strand
TTTCGATTGCTACCGATCGAACTGAGATAACCAACCGAGAAGTGCTTTGTGATATCGAGTAATACCTTTGTAATCCATTAATTCAGGATGCAACGTTTTTATTACTCGGTGCATGCGTTGAGCCCAAGCTGGGTCAGTGCATAAATCTTCCATGCTGATTAAATAAGCGCGAACACCGAACAACATGCCATTACTGCGTGGTAAACGGAATAAAGTTTGTACTTCAACGCGTAAATGAACTTTCTCTCCAGCATTTTCGGGTGTCACTGATGCACGTTCATGTCCCCATTCGTGGTAGACCTCAGGAGCGGTATCCATTCTTGGGTTTATTGTCAGGGTCCAGTTCAATCTGCGTACGGGTTGACCTAACCGAATCATCAATAAATATTTCAGTGCTCGTTCAAATACGCCCATACCATGCGCGAGTGGCACGGGGCCGTGCCATTCCATAAACGACATGCCAAGGTCGAACTGAACGCTCCAGTCAGCTGAGGAGGTAACCATTGCAGCGTCAGCATAGAGATCTTCGTCACGCTGATCCATTAATACGAAGTCACCCTGCGCTTGACGGGTTATATATTCAGCCGGATCCTGCGGCAGGGTCGACTTATCGCCAAATACAAAGTTTTTTTTAATTCCTAATGGACGGTTTTCCCACAGCCAATTGTCATTGTCTTTAGTGAGCGAGAAGTGTTCGGGATAATCCTTTGCTAATGACTCCATGATCAGCTCAAGTAAATCCCACTGATGTAAGTCCATATGTGGCAATGTAGCGAAACGCTTGGGATCCTTTTCCAATACAATACGGCGCTCTTCCACTTCTGAAAGGTAATGTTCGTCTATGTCGAAGGTTTTTTCAAAAACCGAACCAGGTTCACCGCCATCATGGTATTCCATGTTGACGCTGTACATATACTGATCTTCTGGATAGGGAAATGGGAAGCGCTTGATTGCCTTTTCACTATTGCTGTAAGTAAAGTCACCACGAAAGGTTTCGAGTGATTGCTTAAATGCTAGCTTTGTCATTTATTTTTCCTCATTTGGAAATAAGAGTTAAATGTCGAGCGTCAGGTGGTCGCCCTTAGCGCGGGATATGCAAGGCATCATGCATTCCCCAGAGGCTTTCTCGGCATCGGTCAAATAGTAATCACGGTGGTCAATTTCGCCATCGATAACCTCAGTTTTACAAAAACCACAGGCGCCGCCACGACAGGAATAGGGTATTTCGATGTTCGCCTGTTCGAGTGCTTCGAGTAAGCTTTCGCGGGCGCGGACATTGATTTCACGATGTGATTTAGCCAGGGTAACGGTAAACGGGTTACCAGGATCAGGAGCCTTAAACTCTTCACTGTGTACAGAGGTTGCCGGCCAGCCTAATTCATCGGCTATACGCAATACATCACCCACCATGCGGTGAGGACCGCAGACGTAGACATGGGTGCCTAGTGGTTGATTGTTAAGAATTTTATTAAAATTGGCCAGGACATCATCAGCCTGGATATAAAGCTTTATCTGGTTAGGATGTTTAGCCTGAAGTTCTTTTGCAAAAGCGCCATGTTCAAAATCTCGAATCGAATAATGCAGTTCAAAGTTAGAGCTCATTAACTTCATTTCGTCAATATAGGCCATGAACGGTGTGATGCCGACACCGCCAGCGAGCATCAAGTGTTTTTTCGCTGGTTTGTAAACGGGGAACAGGTTATATGGATTACCGATTTCAAGCTCTGTTCCTACTTCGACATTATTATGCATGAAAAGTGACCCGCCACGACCATTAGACTCGAGGCGAACTGCAATTTGATATTCCATGAAATTATTCGAAGAGCCGACAAGCGAATAAGGATTCTTATAGCTATCGTTACCTTCACGCATGCCTATTACAGCATGGCTACCCGCTGAAAAAGGGCCAAATGGTTTGCCGTCAATACGCTCGAAACTAAAGTGTTTTATCAGCGGTGTAATTTGTTCCACACGAGTCACTTGTGCGGTGTATGAAAAAGTGGTGCTCATCGGTATAACTCCTGGCGTTCTGGGATTTCTCCATGAACTTCTGCATCAACCCGAAAGCCAAGGTAAGCGCCCATTTCGCGGGAAAAATGATCACAATTGACCAGTGACAAGCCACAACCATCACACTCGTGAATATCCGTTGTGACTCCTTCACTGATGGCCTCACAATGTGGGCAATAGATGCGTCGTGCTTTAGAGCCTATGAGTTGCATGTTGTACTCACTCTTATGCATACCGGCAGCTCTGGCGATGGCTGCTACTTTCCATAAGAATGTTTCTGACCCACAAATATACAGGCGCAAACCCATATGGCTGTTGGCTAATATTTGGGGTAGATCTGCAAGCAGGGAATCCATATTTTCAAAACGACTGACTTTATTGCAGCGACTAGGTGAGAAGTATGACTGTGCATAGGCTTTCTCAACATCTGAACCCGTGTACATAAAGTTGGTAGTCACCGGTCGAATGGAATGCGAGCTACTGAGCAGGTTGATAAGCCCGATTAGACCTTCTCCTTCGCCTATCAGCAGGCTCAAGCGAGACTTTGGGTCATATTGCAACGGGCTATATACTGGCTTGCTTTTGATACCTGAAATTTCTTCAGTCATCGTCTGCTATTCCTCAAAAAATTTATAACGACAAACTCGATATGACGCAACATAGCCGACATGGGTCAGTTATGTTGCGATCTAATAAAGCCTAAGTTTTAGGGTTGCACTAAAATTGCACTTTTTCCGCAATTGCGGCGTCCTTTAATTTTTAGTGTATGGGCCAGAAATCAATCACGTGAAGCTTTCTTTTCTGGATCATAAAAAGACAGACTATGAATAACAGCAGTTGTGTTAACGGTGCCACGAACATCAAGTTTAGTACCAACGGCTTCATTACCAGGCGTTACATGACCCAATGCAATTGATCCATGCATGCGATGTGAGAAAACAGGACTGTTGACAGAACCGACTTTTTTACCATCGATGTATAAGTCACCATCTTCAAGTATTTCGTTATGATCGAATACTAAACCAACTAGTTCGACTTTATTTTTACCTTCCAAAGCAAATGCTGCATCACGACCACGGAAATCCCCTTTTTTACGTGATACCGACCAGCCCATGTTCACTTCCCACGGTGAAATTTCTTCGTGCATGTCGTAAGGGTAAAATAGCAGTGCCGCTTCAACACGGATTTTGTCGAGGCAGTCAAAAGAGCAAGGAATAACACCTGTGTCTGCACCAACTTCAAGGGTTTTGTCCCAGATAGCAGGCATGTTGTCACGCGCAGAGTACACTTCGTAGCCACGCTCTCCAGAGTAACCAGTCCGTGAAATCATCACGTCAAAACCAAACAGAGTCGTATGGGCAATGTGGAAATATTTTAATGAAGCCAAGTCAAACGGTGTATGTGGATCGAGTACTTCAAGAGATTTTGGCCCCTGAAGTGCAACACTTTGAATCGTATCATCAAGTTCAACGGTAACGTCCTTGCCTTTTGCCGAATCTTCCAGCATTGCCATGCAGTTACCCGTGCCGTGGACAACAAAATACTCGTCGTTGCCCATATTTGAAATAATGGCGTCGTCAGTGATAGTGCCTTGTTCGGTTAGAATCAAACCATAAGCCGATTGACCAACTGCTATTTTAGACATATCACGAGTAATTAAGTGATCAACGACAGCCAATGCATCTGGGCCACGAACCCATACTTTCTTGAGTCCTACGACGTCAAACAAACCGGCTCTTTCACGAATTGCATCATGTTCATCGCATGCATCAGCGGTGTAACTCCAAGGTGTTCCAACGCCATTCCAATCTTCAAGGTTTGAACCCAACGCTCGGTGGCGCGATGCTAGTGTTGACTCTGGTCTAGTGCTAGTGCTCATGATATTCCTCTGTAACAAACGGTTAATTTATTAATAATATACGTTTTGATTTTTCCATAATCAAATCTATCAATTAATTTGGTACGAAATTATCAAATTAACGACAATTTCAAGTCGATTTCGTTTAGTCCGTATTCTTGGGGTAAAACAATCGCAAATCTGGCAGGCCTAGCGTTGGTTGGACGTTTTCAACTATCGGCTAGAGTTGGCCATTGTGCTCGGGGCTATACAGCAATGAATTGGAGTATACGAGTTTGATTAGTTAAGAGATATAGTCCCAAAAGGGTAGGCATGAATGCCTTCTTGATGATCTAAAACGGGCTGATTGGCCAGTTGACCAACGAGTTGAAAAGTTAGTAGACCAGAACCAAAAATCCCTACGTATTTCTAATGTTTGAAATGAGAAGGGATTCTATTAGCAGACAAATAGCGTTTGAGTGAGCCGTGTTTGTTAGGCCTTTATTTTTTTTGGTCGGCCCTTTGGCAGAGGGCTAGCTCTACGATTAGTGACTAGTTCTATTTTCTTAATAAATTTTGCATTGCCTAATGCCCACCCTTTAATAGTGGCGTCAGTAATCGTGATTATTTCTTCTGCGGTCAACTTTGTTTTAAACAGGTCCCGATAAGCTTGGCTGCGTTCCTTCTCGCTTTTACCGAGTTGCTTATAGACTCGGTGTTCTGTAATGCCCTCATCCATCTTGCCAAGTGCGTTATGCGCGTAGCTACTCCATTGATAAACTTTAGGATTTTTGGCTAGTCCGGAACGAACAGGACTACTTTCGATAAAACGGCTACAGCTCAGCAGGTATTCAGCTGGGTCAAGCACGGTAGCCCTATAACGACCTTCCCACAGAGTGCCCTGATTGTCATAATTGTCGTTAAAGTGTTGTACGTAATTGCGACCTAAGGATTGCAGCGTTTTTGATATGCTATTATCTTCCCCTGGGCTGGCCAGTAGGTTGACCTGATTTGGCAAGAGCACATAGGCGTGGATCTTCAGGTCATTGTTATATGCCGCAGCAAAGAGACAGTCGAGATAATATTGGTAATCGACATCGTCAAAGAAAATATCTTGCTGGTCTAAGCCACGTTGAATAATGTGCTGTGGCTGGTTCTTGATATAGTAGCGAGGTAAGCGGGCCATATTCTTAAGTGATAGTCTCAGTTGGTAGTAATTAACAAAATTATATCAGAGATTCTAACATATTAAACTTGACCCCTGTAAAAACGGCCTAAAATCAGGGCTTTTTAGCAAAAATAAGCCCTTTTTTACCAAGTTACTTGATCTATGTCAACTGGCGCTTGATCGTTTTCTCCCAATCACGTCGATTTACTTGCCGATCTGATTCGTAGGCTGTTACCGTCGCTTTGATGTAAAAGTTGTCTGCATCACAGCTAAAGTTACTGTCGGACTCCGTGCGTATCGACCAGTCACCTCGATGCATCCAGCACACATAGTGACTAGTGGCAGAGTAACTTAGAGGGTCATCGAGTTTGATAGACCAGCAGGAATGGTCACGGTGTCGGGTACATAAACCATGACCGGGCATTTCAGTTTCACCGGTATCTTCTATGACGTGATAGTGAGTCTTACCCTTTTGAATATCGCGTTCTATCCAGCGTTTAGTCTCAGCTGGTCGATGGGTCTTGTATTCGGGTAATGGGTTTTGGTTTTCTGGCTCTGTGACTTCAATGCTGTCGTTGCCGATCCGAACGGGCAATACCACCGAAGAATCGGGGCCGAGTTTGATTTGGGTCGTGTTAATTTCTTTTGGTGGCAGTACCATCGGCCAATAATGGTTTGATATTGAGACACGTATTTTGTGGCCAGGCAGAAATCGATAACCACATTCGTCTAGATAAATTTGGACTGTCTCAAATTGCCCCGGCACCATTGGCTTTGGGTTTTCATTGCCATCGCGATGGGCTAAGTTAAGTACGCCCCAGGTGACACGATTGACAACACCATCAGCATGGATTTCATTTAAACGAACAATAATATTGCCTAACGGTTTATCAATGGCAACTTTCAGATACAGTTTTACCCTACCCAGAATTTCAACTGGTTGAGCTAATGGCTCGGTATCGAATACCAGTGAGCCAGCATCGTCAATCCGCTGGTCAGCGGGTAATTCGCCTTCGGGTTTGAGGGTGAATATCTCTCCACTAGCAGTTCCACAGTCGAGCGGGGACCGAATAAATGCTTGTTGAATGTCTCTCGGGATATCGACTGGAATATCCAGCAACTGCTGAAAAGGGCCGAGGAAGTATTGTTCTAGGGTAATATCGGTTGATGGCATTGTTGTTTCTGCCACCCATCGGCCCTGTTCAGTTTCACGACGTAGTGAGGGCCTAACATTTTCTGATATATAGGCTCGGTATGCGGGTAGTTCGTCTGCTTTATTGTCGATGCCCTTGAGCCAGCAGTCCCACCATCGTATCGCTTCGCCAATAAAATCCATACGTGGCTTCGGCCATGCGATATGCGGGTATTTATGTATCCATGGGCCATTGATTGCCTTTGTAACTGCACTGAAATTGGCCGCAGCAGTGGGCGGTGCGTTGACATAGCCATCACCCCAGCCTGAAATAATCAGGGTGGGTGTCTCGATAGCAGCATAATTCTCACTTACCGAACCATGTTTCCAGTAGTCGTCCTTATGTTGATGCTTTAGCCAGGTTTCTAACGGAAAAGGCTGTGTATTGAGTCGATGTAGCCAGGTTTCCTTCCAGCTGTCCCCGACCAGTGCTGGATCGGGTGGCCTTGATACATAGCACAGCATGGTGCTCGACCAGGAAAAGTTGGAATAAATTAAGCAACCACCTTTGTAGTGAATGTCATCGTTGTAGCGATCAACCGTCGAGCCAATAGAAATGATCGCCTTCAATGCAGGTGGTCTCAAAGCAGCAACCTGCAAGCTATTGAAACCACCCCAGGAAATCCCCATCATGCCAAGGTTGCCTGAGCACCAAGGTTGTTTCGATATCCACTCGATTACATCGCAAGCATCGGTTAGCTCGCGAGGTGAGTATTCGTCGTCGTAGTCGCCATCCGATTCACCTGTGCCAGATATATCGACTCGGACACCCGCATATCCCGCTTCGGCAAATGACGGGTAGGTGCTTTCATCACGGGGTGCCGTGCCATCGCGTTTGCGATAGGGTAAATATTCGAGAATAGCGGGTACTGGTTTTTTCGACGCGTCTTTAGGTAGCCAGATGCGGGCAGACAGACGGCGGCCATCTGGTAGTAGTATCCATTCGTTTTCAATAATGGTTATAGCAGAATTATTCATGTGGTATTTAACTCGCTCGGCTTCCTCAATTGGACTTGGTTTTACCTTGCGAGACAAGATGATGCAAGGGATAGGCATGAATATGTCAACTGTGAAGACAAACTAAGGAGCGCCCACCAGTGGGATTTGGCGAGCGCTTTTCAAGCTTAGATTGCTGGCCCTGCTTTTAGCAAGGACTTTCCATGTTCCGTATCGATATATTGCTCAAAATTCTGGATAAACAAGTTAGCCAAATGATCTGCTTTAGATTGCCATATCTCAGGATCAGAGTAAGTGTTGACTGGATTGAGAATGGTCGAATCTACTCCGGGTAAAGCAGTCGGTATTGATAAGTTAAAAACGGGTAGAGATTGACTTTCACTCTGATCAATTGAGCCATCCAGAATCGCATCGATTATAGCGCGAGTGGCTTTAATTGAGATACGTTTGCCGCTGCCATCCCAGCCGGTATTAACCAAATAGGCTTTGCAATTGAATTGGCTCATCTTTTGGTTCAGGACATCGGCATAGCGCGTTGGATGAAGGCTTAAGAATGCCTTACCAAAACAAGCGGAGAAAGTGGGAGTCGGTTCTGTAATGCCACGCTCTGTGCCCGCTAGCTTGGCAGTGAAGCCTGACAGAAAGTAATATTGAGCTTGTTCAGGTGTCAGGCTAGATACTGGCGGCAATACACCAAAGGCATCGGCTGTGAGAAATATTACTTTGGAAGCGTGTCCGGCACGTGAGACGGGCTTGACGATATTGTCGATGTGATAAATAGGGTAGGACACTCGGGTATTTTCGGTCTTTGAGGCATCGCCGTAATCGATCACACCGGCTTCACTAACGCAGACATTTTCGAGCAGGGCATCGCGCCTAATTGCGCGGTGAATATCGGGTTCATCCTCGCCATTTAAGTTGATGACTTTAGCGTAACAGCCACCTTCAAAATTAAATATGCCGCTATCATCCCAACCATGTTCATCATCGCCAATGAGCTGGCGTTTAGGGTCGGTTGATAAGGTGGTCTTTCCGGTGCCTGACAAGCCAAAGAAAATAGCAACGTCGCCATCTTTGCCCACATTAGCCGAGCAGTGCATAGACGGCATGCCTTTTAATGGCAGCAGATAGTTCATGATTGAGAACATCCCTTTTTTCATCTCTCCGCCGTACCAGGTGCCACCAATAATTTGCATGCGTTCAGTCATATTGAAGGCTACGAAATTTTCCGAATTCAGCCCCTGAGCCTGCCAGTCGGGATTATTTGTTTTTGAACCGTTTAAAACGACAAAATCAGGCTCATAGTCAGCGAGCTGTTCTGCACTGGGTCGAATAAACATATTGGTGACAAAATGTGCCTGCCATGCGACTTCGGTAATGAATCGAACTTTAAGCTGACTTTCTGGATTGGCACCACAAAAGGTATCGACTACAAACAGTCGCTTTTCAGATAATTGATCAACGACTAGTTTTTTAAGAGAACCCCAAACTTCACTACCGATAGGGTGATTATCGTTCTCACCCTGATCAGACCACCAAACGGTATCGCGTGTTATGTCATCTCGCACCAGATATTTATCTTTTGGCGACCGGCCGGTGAAAACGCCGGTGTCAACTGCAATGGCGCCCGATTCAGTTATGTGACCTGCTTCATAGCCACTCAACCCTAGTGCAGTTTCCTCAGCATATAGAGTCTCAAACGATGGGTTGTATAAAACCTCGTGGTTCGTTTGAATGCCGTATTGATGAAGGTCTAAAGTGTCTACATCAGCCGTTGTACTGTCAGCGTGTGTTTGATTCATAGGGCCTGATTATTAAAAAGTTGAATGGAAAAAGTGAGCTATAAATTGAGGGTAAGCAAATTTATTATAAATGATAGTAAGTTAACCCTATAAATTTAGGGCTTATAAACATATAACAATAACCTACCGACAATATGCCCTTTTGATCAATATCAACTGGTGCACCATATTCAAATTAAAATCATATAACCCAATTCACTGGAACAGATCATCAATGACAAGGTAAATAATTGAAGGGCGGCGTTAGCTTAGTAAATCAGGTAGTCCCCTAATATCGTCCAGTACAACGTCTGCAATTTTTTCCAGTTCATCACGAGTACTGGTGCCGGTGAGCACGCCGACGCAGAGGCCAGCGTTAGCATTCCTACCCATTTCTATGTCATGGCTATTGTCGCCGACTACAATAACTTCACGTGGGTTTAAAGACTGCGACTGGCAAAAGGCTAATACCATGCCGGCTTCAGGTTTAGTGCCGTGGCCGCTGTCATAGCCAGCGAGAAAGTCGAAGTCTTTTATTACGTCGAATGTATCTAGCGTGTTAAGTATGCCCTGATAGCTGTCGGCGGTGGCGACACCAAGTTTTAAGCCTGCTTTTTTTAACTGTTGGAGTACCTGCTTAAGGTCGGGTACGGCGGTGGTGTTAATTCGCCCTTGCTCAGCGAATATGTCGTGTAGTCGATTGACTAGTGTCCCACATTCCTTATCACTGCCACTACTAATGATATCAGGCAATTGTTTTGACCAGGCCCCGGCTATTTCTTGATTGTTGCCAGCGGCGAGTAGCGATCCGCCCATAAATGTTTGAGTGCTGGCATCATAGCCATGCTGAGAGAGCAATTCGGTGGCTAATACGTGGTCGCCCCTTGCGAGTTCGATTGCAGCGAAATGGTAGGTGGGTGACCAGGTGGCGTGAAAGTCGATGAGCGTGCCATCTTTATCAAAAACGATGCCTTTGTATTTCATGATTAGGTGGCCTGGATAAATGAACGTACTAAATCAGCTTGTTAAGTAAGTGAAGCGAGAGGATAACCACTTATTGCGCAATTGGGTCGCAATGAGAGAACGATAAATTAGACTTAAGCACACTCAAAGTACTGTAAAGACTATCGAGATCGCTGTAAGCTCCTTGTAGATGTCGCGTGCCAGCATCAGAAAAAGCGGTGCGAGCATGCATCACGCGCGTATTGTCGAATAGCATGAGTTCACCCGGCGCGAGCTTAAAGGTGATTTGTAATTCTTTACGTTCGAGTATTTCTGCATAGTGGCGATAGGCCGCATAAAACGCTGTTACTTTATTGGGTGGTAGCTTCAAAGTTGCTATGGAGCGATTGTTATAGCGTACTTTAACAATCTCTTTTTTATCATTCACTTCTAACATAGGTACGCGAGATTCCAGGTCGGTTTCAGCACCCTGAAAACGATAGTTAATCCACTGCTGACTCAGGGTGTCGAAGTGTTGCGGGTTCTCTTCGCGCAATAGGTTGGCCGCCATAAAACCATCTTGCAATATAGATTCGCCACCAGCGGTTGAGCTTTGCAGGCAATGGAGTAGCTGGATGCCAGGGACCGGATCGCGGTAAGGATTGTCGAGGTGGCAACCTAGCCCCAGGTTGGTAAAAGCCAGATTATTCGCGTCGACTGTTGTGCGTACTTCAAATAGCGGTCCATAGTTAGTATTGCGCACAAAGCCGAACTTGGAAATAACACTAAGAATTTCACCTTCGTTGCAGGGCACAGCGCTAAGGATAGAAAATCCATAGTCTTTTACCGATTGCAGCGTTGCTATCTTAGCCTCAGGCAATGCGCAAAAGTCGGGGTAATTATGTTTGGGAATGTCGGCTTCAAATGAACTTTTTTGCCACAGGCTTTTGCTTGACTCACTTCGGTCATCGGCCGGACTATTAATGCAGTAGCAGTTTTTGATTAACCAGTCGATAGAAAATTCTGATCGATGTTCGGGCGCAAAATCGATGATAAGTGAATCATCAGTATGGCTCGCGTTAGTGATAGTTAAGTCCAACGGGAAATCAGTAATGTTGAGCAAGCGCTGACCACTGACAGGGTCTTGACTTTCGGGCATTTGACAATGGTCGCGCAGCCAGATGGCGGCTAGTAGACTTTGTTGGCCATCTTCCCAGTCAATGGTTAGTTCATTGGCATCGAATTGATATTGATTGATTCGTTTCATAGTCATTGTCCAAAAAGCTGTCGGGCTTAAGGACGAAGCAACGATTCTAATTGTCCACGATAGTCCTTTATGGGTCTGATATCTAACCCAGACACTTTGCCATCATCGTCGTAATGGCGCGCTTTAACAGCAGCCAAGTGATGAGGATTCGCCTCGAACACTTTAACCTCCGAAGCCGTCATAGGGCCACCTTGAAGATTGAGCGAATTAATCGAAGCGTCGGACAATCGATTGAGGTATTCATCATCAACGGCACACAAGTACTTCTTTGCCGCCACATGCAAGCGAATGGGTTCGGTGATCGTTTTAGGGAAGTAGGGCGCAAGGAAATTAGCACCAGCATCTTCGTGACAAGCATCGATGTCATTTTCTAAAGCTTCGACCGCAAAGTCACCCACCAAATGGCCAATGTCGTGCAGCAGTAAGGCGACGACTAATTCAGCAGTAGCGTTATCTGCGACAGCACAGGCGGCTGATTGCTCCATGTGCTGAGACATGCTGACGGATTCCCCCAGGTACTCCTCGGCACCTCGGCGTTCGAATAAATCGAGAATAAAGTCGACTATGTTGTCTCTGGTCAATTCGCTATTATTCAAAGTTTGCTCCGTTGCAATTGAATTGTTGAGTCAGTTAAAACTAGCTATATTATTTTGGTATAAATAGTTACATTAGTAAATTGAATAATAATGATGGCTTCTATCGGAATAGTTGAACCAACGTTTGTGAATCGAATTAATGACAAACCTTTTCTTGAAATAGCGGTAACGCTTAATTTTTCGCAAGCGTCAATAATATTACATACCCCTGGTACCTAACATTGTAGGGTGGAAAGTGCAGTGCCATCTACCGAATGTCCAAATAAGATTAAAAAACTAATCAAACACCCAATTACCGAAGGAAAACGAGTACTCTGAGGCCTAAGCCATCGACGCCATCAGGCGTCACTAAACAGACAATAAGACGTTAATCGTAATATAAAGATTGGATGATGTTTTGTTGAGCGTTTGCCATAAGGCGCTTTGCTTTTCCGGCCTAGGTGCTGCGAGGCTCAATCCTACTGGGCCGACCCAGTGCAATAGTTATTGCGGTGCAGGATTACCCGTCGTCCATTTTTTGAAGCGGGATTCGCAGTATTCGAGTAGGGTCCTGTAAGTCGGGAAGTAGAGTTCAAAGCCATCTTCAGCTGGTGCATCGTATTCACAAAAGTCATTGTCGTGAGTTCTGCAAATAGTAGGACGATCTTCATATATACCACAGCGACCATCCATTTCTAGATGCGTGCAAGGTGTGTCGAACATGAGAAACCAGCCGTCTGAATCTTTATAAATTCCGATGCTTTTATGTGATACCTGCCAGAGTAGGATTTCAAAATCATACTTTGAGCGCGGCGTGTCAATTTGCTGGGTGACATAGGTGCAGCAGGTCGAATTGGTGCAAAGGTCACATTTATGTGTTGCTTGCGCTGCTTTGCTTACTTCAATAGGAGGGAACTCGAGGCCGCTCATTTTGATTCATTGACCCAGTCGCGTGGCTTTAAAAAGTAGTCGGTGAGTAATGCTTCGTCGCTGCCGGCTTCTGCCTGGTAGTTGTACTTCCAGTTAACGACCGGGGGTAGTGACATTAAGATTGATTCAGTTCGGCCACCGGATTGTAATCCGAATAAGGTGCCTCGATCATATACTAAATTAAATTCGACATAACGACCGCGGCGGTAGAGTTGAAATTGTTTTTGTTGGTCGGTGTAGTCGGTGTCTTTTCGTTTCTCTACAATGGGTAGATAAGCATCGAGATAGTGGTCACCCACACTACGCATGAATGCGAACGATTGATCGAAGCCCGGTTGATTAAGGTCATCAAAAAACAGTCCCCCAATGCCGCGTGCTTCATTGCGATGTTTGAGGTGAAAATATTCATCACACCATTGTTTATATTTACTATAGATATCTGAATCTGTGACTGAGCCAAAGTCTGCACAAGCCTGCTTAGCCACTTGATGCCAGTGCACGCAATCTTCCGTATAAGCATAATAAGGTGTTAGATCGAAACCACCACCCACCCACCAAATCGCTGCTTCACCTGGTTTTTCTGCGATAAAAAAACGCACATTAGCATGCGAGGTTGGCACATGTGGGTTGTTTGGGTGAACAACCAACGAAAGGCCCATTGCATGAAAATTACGACCCGCTAATTCGGGT
>JBLILW010000045.1:0-13630 GCA_047638435.1 Urechidicola sp. | reverse complement strand
TATATTTTTTACTAGTCCTTTTTTCATTCAAGGCTGCCGGAGATTTTGGGCTAAATTCAAGGTTTTTTAATAAATCGGTGTCACAGTTTTTATTTTGCAAATAATTCAGTTTCAATGTTTTTGAATGCCTTAAATTCTAGCGAATTCCCCGATGGGTCTGAGAAAAACATGGTGCCTTGTTCACCAGGTTCACCCTCAAAGCGAATATAGGGTTCGATAATAAATCCATCGATAAATCCTTTGACGCGATCAGCTAACGAATTCCAATCTTTAAAATTTAAAACTACACCAAAGTGAGGTACGGGCACTCCATGTCCATCAACTGCGTTGTTAATGGCATTAACCTTGCCATCTTTACCTAGAGTTTTATTACAATGCGTCACCATCTGATGGCCGAACATATTCCAATCAATCCAATCTTCTGAACTACGACCTTCGGGGAAGCCCATCTTATTGCCGTAGAAGTCTCTTGCTTCTTCAATATCCCTTACTTGAATCGCTAAATGGAATGGAGTTAAAGTCATTTTAGTTCCTTATTTCAAAAAGTATGAGAAGTATAATAGGCCTATCCCCCTACATCAATTCTCAGAATTCGATCCAGAAAATATCTTTTTTCCGATTATTTACAGCCATTTTTATAGACACCCTTACAAAAATTTTAATTTAGTCCACTTTTCTTCAAAACTGCAGAGGGTTGTGGACTCAATTTAAGTTTGAATCTGCCGTTGCTAGAAAGTGGGTGTTAAAGTTATTGTCTATAAGCAAAAAACTGTTAATCCTACCCAATGAAATTTTTTTAAAATCCATTACACTGTAGTGATCAATAACATAGTGAGTAATCATGCTTGGAGAAAAATTTAGCAACCTACTAAAACATTGGGAATTCGACTATGTTCATCAAAGCCATTTAGTAAAGGAGCCACTTGCTCTGGAAGCAGAAGATGTCGTTAGGCTGAAAGCATTGGCAGAAGCTTTTGGTATTTCAAAAGATGAAGTCGCTGCAGGACTGATGAACCAGGCTCTAAACACGCTCGAAGAACAAATGCCCTATGTTCCTGGAAGCAAAGTGATCCGAGTCGAAGAAGGGGAAGAGATTTTCGAAGATATTGGCCCAATGCCCCGCTATCGTGCGGCTATAAAACGGTTAACTGCAGGGGAATAAACTCATCTGCGTTGCCGTCAACGCAGTGTTCTCAAGTTAATTATTATTTCCTGGTGAAATAGCTTTGGCATCGATATTTTTTAAGTTCCAAATTTAGGCCAAAATTTTTCGCATCCTTGAAAGAAAGCAGGTCTGGGTATAAATGCTTTTACCTCGCAGCCTCTAACCAAGATCAGAACATAGCAATCCAACAGCCAATTATCTGGCCCCTGTGTCAGAATAGTTTTGCCAAGATTGCTTTATTCGATAAAACGTAGCGACTCAGGTCATCTCAAAAATGCACTTTTCTCGCGATTACCTCGTGGTTTCTACTGTTGGTCTGGAGCAGAATTAATTCGAAAGATTGACCGGTTCCTGCATCTTTACCGTCACAGAATTCACAGCTAACACAATTATTATAAGGGCTAGCAGCTAGAAAAACTAAAGTCTTCCCTTGGTCTTGCCATCACAGTGTCCTTCTGTGAAAGCGGGTTAAATTAACATAACAGGAAGGCTTTGATGTCAATTTATCCCTACGGGCGTCTATAATAGTTCCGGAATCTATCGCAACGAAACAGCTAGCGTTAAAATGGATATTGGCCTGTTCCGACATGGCGGTAGCTGGAGATGTATTATAAATCTAAGACTTGCCTCTGTTTTCTGGGGTAATAATAAAAGTGAATATTTATGCCCGTTTTATCGACTTATATTAAAGGTATCTTGATTACTGCATTAGGCGTGCTGGTGATATCCCCTGATGGATTGTTGACGCGATTAATCACCACCGACCATTGGACGTTAATATTTTGGCGTTCACTATTAATGTGCTTTGGTATGTGGATATTGTCCTGTTTTGTCTACCCTAGAAATACGTGGGCTAAATACAAAGCGCTGGGCTTAAGTGGGATCGCAATGGTCGCTTTTTATTCGATGGGCAATATTTCATTTATAGTGGCGATTACGCATACCAGTGTTGCCAATACATTAATTATTTTGAGCACGACACCCTTATTTGCAGTGCTCATTGGTAGAGTATTTTTAGGGGAGCGAATAGCTGCACGTAGCTGGTCAGCTATCTTACTAGTTTGCATTGGCGTACTGATAATGAGTACTGATAAGTCCAGCGCAAATACTAGTTTGTTTGGGAATATAGCTGCGGTTTTTGGTGCATTTTTTCTCGCGGCTGGTTTTACTGTCGTACGCCGTTTCCCTAGTATCCCCATATTTCCTACATTGTCGACCAGTGGATTGGTAACTGCATTATTAATGATACCTTTTGCGCAACCTTTTTCAATATCACAGCAAGACTTTGGGTACTTGATAATTATGGGAATCTATATGGTGCCAGTGGGTACAGCATTGATGTTTCTAGGGCCTCGATATATTCCGGCCGCTGAAGTCGGTTTAATGCTATTACTTGAGTCGATATTGGGACCAATTTGGGTTTGGTTAGTACTTTCTGAACACCCTGGTACTCGGAGTTTTATTGGTGGTGGAATTATCCTGTCGACCCTCGTCATTAATGCTATCTGGATCATGTGCAGTACAAAAATCGATGTGACTAAAAAGTCGGTGTATAAAACTTGAAAGTCAGGTCTTTTCAGAATGTATCTGAACATTGCACCTATGATAAGGAAAGACCCCAACCTTTGCTCGTAGGATGAAGCCGCCTTCCGGCATTTACCCTCTTTTTATACGAACTACTTTCATCATTTCAAAACTCATACCCGCGACAGTTTCTTGTTTAGAGTAATAAGTCATATTTACTCTGGCACCTTTTAAGTTTTTATAATTACCTTTGCGCTTGAACTTAAACGGTACGTCACAACCCTCTACCATTAAGGTGTGCAAAATCCAATCATCCTGCTCTCGTTGAACATGAGATATAACCTTCATTAACTCGGAGTGGGTAAGATTTTTGTTTTTTTCTACTAATTTTTTGGGATCTGATTGCATATGCAATATTATAATCTTTTAATTACTAATTTATCCAATACTCGTCAATTAGGCGGGTAGACATTATATTTAGATATTGATGATTTAGGCGCTATTTAATTCAGTTGACCTCATCTAACATCAACAACCAGATTTGTAGAAACTTCTAGTGTTACCCATAACGCCGCCAACATATGTAGGCTATAGCGAGCCTAACTCACCTGATTTGGCCGTGCGATTGACCTTAAGGCCTGGCTGGAAAAGAACCTCAGCAAACTAGTAAAAGGTAGTCTGACGTACACGGCTATCTACTACACCCTAAACCAGTGGGACACCCTGATCGGTTATTGCGATAATGGTCATTTAAGGACCAGCAATATACTGGTAGAAAACGCCATCAGGCCGTTATCCATCGAGCTCAGGAACTGGTTGTTTAGTGATACGGCTAAAGGTGCGCAAGGCAGTGCGACCTGCTACAGCCTGATAGAAACGGTAAAAGCCAATGGGCTAGTACTTTATGAATATCTTCACCCAATTTTAAAGTATATCGCTGCTGCCTTGGAATATAAAAAAACCAGTACTGATTGGGTAGAACGGGTAGGCTGGTTTATTGGCGCTTACAGAACAGATGTAATAACATCGCCACATCAACAATATGCCACAGTATATTTCCGTGAGAGTGAGAACCAAAGACTGTTATGTTTGCAAGAACGCAAAGGAAGTGCTGTATAGGTGTCGATACCCAGATTTGAAGGATTGGGTGTTCCTATGTGGAAAGTGTCTTACGGACGTTAAGACACGGTTTGAGGATACTTACCAATACGGTGGAACATGGAAGAGTAAGAAGAAATAGATGCCCTCTCAAAACTAAGGATTTTTTTATAATTTATAAATGCAATAGAGATATTTCTATAAAAATGGAGGGGGTTTCTAAATAGTAAGATTAGGAATGTGTTGATTGGTTTCATTAAAGAACTATACCAAAATAGGTTTGATGTCCAAATCCTATGGTCGAAAAACTAATGTCGATTGACTGCAATGATCGAAGGTTCAGCCGAAGAGATAAAAAAACAAAACAAACGACAGGCCCTCTTCAACTGCGTAGTACCTTTACAGCATTTCTAGCACCAGTTGGGCTGCTAAACCAAGCAGTATTAAACCAAAACATCTGTCTAGCCAAACAGCTTTACGTTGGAGTTTTTCAAGCCAGCGCTCATTTGAAAACACCCACGCAACTATCACATACCAGCCACCGTCGATAATCATTGCTGTTGACGCATAAATAATTTTTGCGGTTACAGTGGTGTCCGTGCCAATGACCTGACTGAAAATAGCAATAAAAAACACGGCGATTTTAGGGTTTAGAAATACAACCATAAAACCATCGCGTACGGCGTCTTTTGCGTCAACTTGAGGCAGGTTTTGGTTAGGGTTTGATTTGCTCAATAATCCTTTAATACCCAGCCACGCCAGGTAAGCAGCACCACTCCATTTTAAAGCAGTGAACAATGTTTCAGAAGTAACAATGACTAGGGCAACACCAGAAATACATGCGAAAGCATATAAGCCGACTCCTAGGCCATGCGCAAGGGCAGCACTGATACCCTTATTTCGGCTTCCACTGATAGTGTGTTTTAAAACCACTGCCAATGAAGGGCCTGGAGACATAGCGCCCAAACAGCAAATACCCACAATAGTAAGCCAAGAGGTTAACAGCATAATGAATAGTCAGTTATTAAAATGTTTGTGCAGTTTGTTTCACTTTAATGAAGTTGGCAAGTTCAAACCTCGCCAGACCAGCGCATTAAATATTCATCTAGGTGAATAGCAATAATACTCAGCTAGTAGATACTGATACGACCAAATCAATGAACTCTGAATCAATATTAGGAAAGCGATGTACCCTGAAAAAGACAGCCTGACTTGCAATAACTAACTAATAATGAGAACGCTTCGAGCGTTCGAGTACAGCTATACCTGGAAAACGGCTCTTTAGGTTAAATTCTACTTTTATTCTCCAATTGATATTTATTTTCTGAGACCAACGGTTTTTACCGTTTGTAGATTAGGTGATTTTTAAGAGGATTTTTAAGAGTGCCTTTCCAATATCATTTTTTCTATAATTTAAAAATGGCGCAATAAAGGCGTAAGTTAAGAGTGGAGAGTGCTAATAACCTGTTGCATAAGCACAATGTTTTAAGCTGAGAATCGATTGGGATTTCAGATTTATAGGGCAATATAGGAATCTGCCTGATGGAGCTTAAAGAAATTGCCCACCCAGAACAGGCGTTTCGTATTGTGGAAGTAGGGGGCAAGCCTTCGGTAATGTGTCATTGTATGGTGTTGTCAATCTTGATGGCTTTTATGAAAGAAAGTCATCGTCAATATTATAATAACCATGACATCCATGGGGCCCATGCCAGTCCTTTGCCAATAGACCTTGCAGCTGTTTTCCATAGGCAAGAATGAGCCAGCGGTAGTTATTCCATAATTTGTCAGTAAGTACCAACGGCTTTTTTGTCTCGTCTTTTGATAGACTGCAGGGATATCTAGCCCATGAGTCTATACCGTCCTCAAACACTCTTAGCGTTTTCTGACCTCTTTGTTTGTAAGGAATCAGCGTCGATTTATTGGAAAGTTGCGTTAACTTGTGTGTTCGTAATCCCCTCGCTAGTTTGCCATTGGAAATCCATTCGGGATTTTCATAAACAAGGAAGGCTTTAATGGCATTCTCCAAAGCAAAAGAACTTAGCAGAAAAACAGACCTATTTGTAGCGTCCAGAGTTACAGAGGTAGCGGCATTGTAATCAATCTTTGTGAGCTTTGCGCTGCCATGGTTTTCCCTCAATTGGCAAGCCTGGCTATGGAGATCGTCAGCTACTAGAAACCAACTATGGGGATTGGCCATTTCGACAAAGTCTGTATTACTTATCGACATTTTTTCTCGAGCAAGTTAAGTTTTTCATTCTGGGAGTTGGTGTCCGATGCTTTCAGAAGCGAGGTTATTGTTTGTCTAACAGGATAAATTGAACTATTTGGTGCAATCCTTAGGTGAGCTTCCATTTCCACATATTCCACATAGATGCCGCCAAGATAAATGGAACTAATTCTACTTTGGGTTTCCATTCTTTTCCGTTCTGATGTTTACCTTCTAGCTGCAATGCAGGAGTTTTATATTCATTTTTGACTTCAAGGCCTTGGCTTCTGTACCAAGGGCCCCAGGTAGGTTTTTCTTCTGACCACGCCAAATCGTACTTCATCGCTTTAGCGTGGATTATTTTATTACACGCCTCTCTGATCGATAGGGGTTCATGGTTCTGTCCCTGTGCTGTAATGAGCCCCACTCCATCTGGGAAGTTGGGTTCAATATCTTTTAATGTCCCCAATTTATCATCACACGCTCTTGCTATCGAAGCTAAGGTGGGCAGGTTTTCAGATAACTTCTCGCCTGAATATTGTAAGAAATCGTCGAGAGGATCTGGGCCATCATCACGACTAAAAACAGGAAAATCATAAGCGGCAAATAAACTGCTCAAAAGCCTATAGCCTGCTTTTATTAAAGTAGCATCAGTAATGTTATGAGCAGTTCGCATTACCTCTTCCTTGCATAAAGGCGTGTGTGGCGTTCGCGAGTATCAAATATGACACTGCCGCTTTTAATGTTAAATGTAACCAATTAATCTTAGTATATTCTCATGGATGTTTTTTCATATCAATAATTGTATAACGCTTCTATTCGTAGATATAAACGCTAATTTTAGTGTTCATTTTTGAGGGTTGAATCAGCTAGTTTGCAAACATCTATATTAAGACGCGAGATGGTTGAGTGATTTCATAAGCTGGAAGATTTGCTGATTAAGGTGATATTCCAGCTGGATTGTTGGGATGTATTGCGCCATTAGTGCGCCATTCATATATATTAGACATAAAAAAGGGCTACGAATTAACGTAACCCTGTGATTTATATGGTGGGCCTGGAGTGACTCGAACACTCGACCAATGGATTATGAGTCCACTGCTCTAACCAACTGAGCTACAGGCCCTTTGACTTGTCTTTTTCCGTCGTGCCTGACGAAAAAAATCCTACGTCAATATTATCAACGCAGGAAGTTTGGGAGTGAGAATTGTATAGGAAACTTAGTCGGCGTCAATAAAACTTCTAAGTTGTTCTGAACGACTCGGGTGACGCAGCTTTCGTAACGCTTTGGCTTCGATTTGACGAATACGTTCGCGGGTTACGTCAAATTGCTTTCCGACTTCTTCTAACGTGTGATCAGTATTCATATCGATACCGAAACGCATGCGCAGTACTTTGGCTTCTCTTGGGGTCAAGCTTGAGAGGATCTCTCTGGTTGACTCTGATAGGCCGGCGTTGGTTGCTGTGTCTGATGGCAGTGCAACATTGGTGTCTTCGATGAAATCGCCTAGGTTTGAATCTTCGTCATCACCGATTGGGGTTGCCATCGAGATGGGTTCTTTCGATATTTTGAGTACTTTTCGGACCTTGTCTTCGGGTAGCTCCATGCGAACTGCTAGTTCATCGGGCTGTGGTTCGCGACCGAGCTCTTGCAGCATTTGGCGCGAGATACGGTTGAGCTTATTGATGGTTTCGATCATGTGTACGGGTATACGGATAGTTCTGGCTTGGTCCGCAATAGATCGAGTGATGGCCTGTCTGATCCACCAGGTGGCATAGGTCGAGAATTTGTAACCACGACGGTATTCAAACTTGTCGACAGCTTTCATTAGGCCGATGTTGCCTTCTTGAATGAGGTCGAGGAACTGTAGGCCACGGTTGGTGTATTTTTTAGCTATAGAAATTACGAGACGTAGATTGGCCTCGATCATTTCTTTTTTAGCACGACGGGCTTTGGCTTGACCAATTGACATCTTGCGATTGATTTCTTTGATTTCGAACACGGTTAGATGTGACGTTCTTTCTATCGTGCGTAGTCGTTTTTGATGGCGCAGTACTTCGTCTTTGTTGGCGGTTAGTGCCTCTGCATAGCTTTCGCCTTTGGCGATGTGGCCATCGATCCATTCAAGGTCAGATTCATTTGATTTGAAGGTGTCGATAAAGACTTTGCGCGGCATTTTAGATTGCCTGACACAAATTTCGAGGATGGTGCGCTCATTGATTCGAATACGGTTAATGACGTCTTTTAGGTTGGTGCCTAGTTTCTCGACAAAGGCAGGCAATAGTTTGATGAGCATTAGCTCGTTAACGGCCTTGCTTATATTGCTTTCGTATACCAGGACGTCGTTGTTCTCAAACCCTTCCATAGCGTCCTGGAAGAAAGCTTCGATCATGACAAAGCGTTTTTCTGCTTCTTCTGGATCGGGGCCTGTGTCTACCACTTCTTCTTCTTCATCATCATCGTCATCGCTAGCTTGCGAAATGGCCGGCATTGGAATGGCGTTCGGATCTTCATTTGGGTCGACATAGCCTACGAGTACGTCGGTTAGTTTGGCTTCTTCTTCACGCACGGCATTGTATTTGTCGATGATCATTCGCATCGTATCTGGGTAGCGTGCGAGTGAGCTCATGGCCTGGTTTAGGCCGTGTTCAATGCGGCGAGCAATTTTAATTTCGCCTTCTCGGGTGAGTAGTTCGACCGTGCCCATTTCGCGCATGTACATGCGCACTGGATCAGTTGTTCGGCCAAATTCACTGTCAAGAGACGCGAGTGCGGCGGCGGCTTCTTCGGCGGCGTCTTCGTCGGTCTCGGTTTCGTTGTCGTTTAAAATATCATTGCTTTCTGCAGGCGCTGATTCATGGACTTTGATGCCCATGTCATTGATCATGCGGATGATGTCTTCAATTTGTTCGGGTTCAACGATGCCTTCTGGCAGGTGGTCATTAACCTCGGAATAGGTCAGGAATCCTTGCTCTTTGCCTTTTGCAATGAGCTCTTTAAGACGTGATTGTTGGTCTTTATCCATGGTGCCTCGAAGATGATGGAATAGGGCAGAGTAATCCGCCAGTATATAAGACCTTAACTTACTTTTTCAAGGGTTATACAGCGACAAATTACTGAATAGTGAACAATTGTTTGAGTTCAATCTTCTCTAATTCTGAAATAGAGCCATTAGATTGTAGTTTGATAATCAAAAGATTTCTTCGATATTTTATGTATTCATCCTGTAAACGATTGAGGCAATCTTGAAACATCTTGTCGAGGCTGGCTTCGTCTTCTACCTGGGGGCGCATGGCGGCAAGCTGATAGAGGTGTGATTCATGCACATCACCCTGGAATCTTTGCAGTAAATTTTGGGTGCTGATGTCCGGTTCGTCTTGTATTCGATCGAGAATTTTTAGTAACAGATCAATGCCGGGTATTTTGGTCTCTGATAGTTCGTATTGATTGCCCGCGCCATGCGCCAATGCCGGTTTTTGTAGTAGCAAGTTGATGGCTAGCCGGGTGGGTGTCCAGGTTTGTTCGGGCAAACGGATTCTGGCTTCGTGATTATGGTTGCCTCGAGAGAGCAGTTTTTGAAGCCGGGCGTCGTGTTTGTCTGAAGTTAGATTCTCGGCTCGGCTGAGTATTTGGTCTTTTAGGCTTTGCAGCGGTATTTGTTTGACGTAGGGATCTAGTCGGTCGAGCAGCATTGCCTTGCCTTCGGAAGTCGAGATATCGCATTCTGCCATTAGGGTATTAAACAAAAACGTGCTGAGCGTGGCGGCTTTATCAATTTCGCTCAGGTAGGCCTGTTGTCCAAATTCCTGTATGTAGCTGTCGGGGTCGTGCCCTTCGGGTAAAAAGAGAAAACGTGCGATGCGACCTTCTTTTAAAGAAGCAAGGCATTGCTCTAGCGATCGCCAGGCCGCTTTTTTGCCGGCATTGTCACCGTCAAAACAAAAAATCAATGATTTGCTGCTGCGAAACAGTTTTTCTATTTGTTCGTTGTTGATGGCGGTGCCCAGTGTCGCAACTGCTGTTTTTACGCCGTGCTGCGCTAGCCCGATGACATCCATGTAGCCTTCTGTGATGAGGATATGATCGATATTATTCGAGCCTTTTTTGAGCTCGAATAACCCGTATATTTCACTGCCTTTGTGAAACACGGGGGATTCTGGTGAGTTCAAATACTTTGGGTTGTCTTCTGGGTCGATCACTCGACCACCAAAGGCAATGGTTCGGCCTCGGCGGTCGCGGATGGGGAACATTAAACGATGACGAAATCGGTCGTAACCTTGGCCGTTTTCTTTTTCGATGAGCATGCCTGCTTCGGTCAGTGTTTTTTTGTTGCCTGTCAGGTTGTTCCAACCCTGGGGGGCGAAACCGATGCCGAAATCGTGCGCTATATCGTCACTTATGCCTCGTTGCTTGAGGTATTCAATGGCGAGTGGGTTTTGCTTGAGCTGGGTTTGGTAGTAATTCGAACACTGCTCCAAAGATTCATAAAGCGGGTCGAAACTATGGGTGGGTGTTGATGGCGCCTGACCTTGCTCGTAGGGTACTTCGATGCCCATTGTCTGAGCGAGGGTTTCGATTGCTTCAACAAATTCCATGTGGTCATATTCCATCAAAAAACTGATGGCATTACCCGATTGTTGGCAACCAAAGCAGTGATAAAACTGCTTGTTTTGGCTGACTGAAAACGAGGCTGATTTTTCGTTATGAAACGGACAGCAGGCCCAGTATTCCTTGCCCTTTTTTTTAAGGGGAACACGGCTATCGATGACTTCAACAATATCGACTCGATTGAGTAAGTCATCGATAAATGGGCGAGGTATTCTTCCAGCCATTAGTGCGGGTGATGTCCTTTAGCTGGCATTTTTTTGCAATGTCACCGTTAAAGAGTCAAATTCGGCTGCTTTCGGTTTTACCATCCATATTTTGCGGCTGAAGTGATTAAAGTTTTCAAGGATATATTGCCCCCATTCACTGCCAGTTTCGAAGACGTATTCTTGAATAGCTTCGTCCAGATAAGCCCGATGACTTTCCATACTTTCGTCTGTGATACGATGTATGTCGATGAGTTCTTTATTGACGCGGTCTATAAAGTTTTTGTCCAGATCAAGCACATAGGCAACTCCGCCAGTCATGCCAGCGCCAAAATTGAGCCCGGTATTGCCAAGGATAGTCACTATTCCCCCAGTCATGTATTCGCAGCCATGATCACCAATGCCTTCGACCATTGCGTGAGCACCTGAGTTTCGAACAGCAAAACGCTCGCCTGCTAGGCCTGCAGCGAGTAGTTTGCCGCCCGTTGCACCGTATAAACAGGTGTTGCCGATGATGGTTGAATCCTGAGTTTTGAAGTGACTGTTTTTGGGTGGGGCGATAACAATTTTGCCTCCAGCCATGCCTTTGCCGACATAGTCGTTGGCGTCGCCTTCGAGGGTCATGTTAAGACCGCCTGCATTCCAGACACCAAAACTTTGGCCTGCTGAGCCGATTAATTTTAAGTGGATAGGGTTAGCCGACATACCGTGATTACCATGTAATCTGGCAATTTCACCGGATAAGCGTGCGCCAATAGATCGGTGAATATTCTTTACCTTGTAATGGAAATTGCCACCGCTGCTTTTTTGGATTGCGGGTAAACAATCGACCACCATTTGTTCTGCCAACTCGCCTTTGTCGAAAGGTTGATTGCGTGGTTGGGTGCAAAACTGTGGCAGGCTAGAGTCGAGGCCTCCATCAAACAAGAGTGGTTCGAGATTTAGATTTCTCTGGCTTGGCGTATTGCCTTCAATGGCTTCGAGTAAATCGGTTCGGCCAATCAGATCTTCCATTTTTGTTATGCCGATGGTCGCCATAATTCCACGCACATCTTGCGCTACAAAGCGGAAGTAATTTTTAACTTTTTCGACGTTACCAACGAAGTGCAATTTTCTTAAGGTGACATTTTGGGTTGCAACGCCGGTAGCGCAGTTGTTGAGGTGACAGATACGAAGATACTTACAGCCCATTGCGACCATCGGACCCGTGCCGAAACCAAAGCTCTCAGCGCCGAGGATGGCCGCTTTGATGACGTCTAATCCAGTTTTTAAGCCGCCGTCGGTTTGTACCCGAACACGGTCGCGCATTTTGTTTGCGCGCAAAACTTGATGCGTTTCGGTGAGCCCAAGCTCCCAGGGTGATCCTGCATATTTGACTGAGGATAATGGGCTGGCACCGGTGCCGCCGTCATATCCTGCGATGGTGATTAAGTCGGCATAGGATTTTGCAACACCCGCAGCTATCGTTCCTACGCCTGCTTCTGAGACAAGTTTGACCGAGACTAGCGCCTGCGGGTTGACTTGCTTTAGATCAAAAATCAGCTGGGCTAGATCTTCGATTGAGTAAATGTCGTGATGCGGTGGTGGTGAAATTAGGGTGATTCCTGGTTTTGAGTTTCTTAACTCGGCAATGAGTTTGTTCACTTTGTCACCGGGTAGCTGACCACCTTCACCGGGTTTTGCGCCTTGTGCTACTTTTATTTGGAGCACTTCGGCGTTAACCAAATAATGGGGTGTGACGCCAAATCGGCCCGATGCGATTTGCTTGATTTTGGAGATGCGATCGTCTTTGAATCGCGCGGGGTCTTCTCCACCTTCGCCAGAATTTGATCGTCCGCCGAGTTGGTTCATTGCCTGTGCCAGTGTTTCGTGGGCTTCGGGTGACAATGCGCCAAGTGACATGCCAGCAGAATCGAATCGGGACAGTATGGCTTCCAACGGTTCGACTGTATCGAGATCAATTGCCGTTTGTGGTCGTAACTTGAGTAAATCTCTGAGTGCGGTAGCGGGTCGATTATTGACTGTTTTGGCGTATATTTTCCACTCATCGTAACTACCCTCGTTGACCGCTTTTTGAAGCGTAAGGACAACGTCTGGGTTATAGGCGTGGTATTCACCATCGTGTACATATTTTAGTAATCCGCCTTGGCTGGACAGTTTACGTGGATTCCAAGCGAGTTTATTGAGTGCTTTTTGATCATTTTCGATATCTTCGAATTTGATGCCTTCGATGCGCGAAATGGTGCCACGGAAGCAAATGTCGACGACCTCATGGTGTATGCCGACTATTTCGAATAGTTGGGCGCCACGATAGCTTGATATAGTGGAGATGCCCATTTTCGATATGATTTTGTACAGGCCTTTATTGATGCCGCGGCGATAGTTTGTGCCGGTATTTGGGCACTGCAAGTCGGGTAGCTCACCGTTTCGGGTCATGCCTACAATGCTTGCATAGGCTAAATAAGGGTAGATTGCGGTGGCGCCATAGCCGATTAATACCGCCATGTGGTGCGAGTCTCTGGCGGTTCCGGTTTCGACGATGATGTTAGTGTCGCAGCGACCACCGGTATTACAAAGCCGATGATGAACGGCGCCGGTGGCCAGAGCAGCGTGTACCGGTAGGCGGTTCTGTGGAATATTCTTATCACTCAATATGAGTATGACAATGCCGCGTCGCGATGCTTTCTCGGCTTGATCGGCGATATCGATGACGGCTTGCTCTAGACCGGTTTTATCTGGGTTGTAGCTTAGATCAATGGTTTCGTGCGGATAACCTTCGTTTTGCTTGGATAATAGCTCGAGATATTTTCTTTCAGATAGGATTG
>JBLILW010000044.1:0-13692 GCA_047638435.1 Urechidicola sp. | reverse complement strand
AAATTCACCGCACCTCTACATAGAAGAAGCATCATCGCACAATAAGAGTTAACCCACCAGCCCACTGCGCCAAAGCATGATTGAAGATAAGCACATGAGTAAACTTATACCCAAGACTCGGAAAAATTATATTCGGCGCTTAAAAAGCTAGTCGTTGAAGGCTAAAATATGACGAATCCTCAGGGCAATATATCTGCTCCCTATTCTTAACTAGGGGTTAGGTTGAGCGTTTTATAGCTATCAGTTGATCGGGAAAGACTGAATGTGATTCTGAAATGCCCTACAACGTAAAGCGCACTTTGAGTCACCGAGAAGGGAAAAGTTGTCGGGTTAATATGTCAAAAGCATGGCTGGACTTATCGCAAGGAGGCTCCTATTATTCTTTGGCTTCTAAGTTTATTTTAGCACCTCCTTAACTTTATCAAAAAACTCATTAACGTTAAAAAGAGAACAGTTGATCAAAACCGACCTTACCCGACGCAAGGATGATGACCCATCTTTTAATGACGCCTGCTGCTTTATAATAAAGCTAGGTACGGCTGTGCATGTCTATGGCCCCTCTGCCGCCAGACTTGAAACTTATCTCAACCGGGTGATTGAAGTTCTAGGCTATGACGGAGTTTTTCGCTCGAGCCCGTCGGAAATCACATTTGCCTTTTCAAAGGGTGGCCAGTGGTGGCAGCGTACCCACATCGCGTCTGTTCCGGTGGGTGGCTACAACATGGCCAAACTAGCCCACGTAGGTGAGTTGGTAGAGAACTTGGTTTCTGGGGAACTTACTATTACTGAGGCCTCGGATCGGTTGGATGAAATTGATGCGATGCCTAGTCCATGGGGTATCCTCACCTATGCCCTGAGTTTCGTGCTCGTTGGCGTAGGGTTTGCTGGACTGACTCAGGGAAACCTGTGGGATGTTTTGGTCTCAGGTCTTCTCAGCCTCGCGGTTTATACTATCGTTGTTATTTCCGATAAAGTTGGTGGCCGTTTTGCCGATGCATTGCCCTTTGTATCGGCTTATTTTGCGGGGGTCTGTGCTGCTGGGGTCAATATTTTCGTCCCTGAAATCAATCACACGTTGGTTACTCTATCCGCCATTGTGATCCTCATTCCCGGGTTTATGGTTTCAGCCGGGATTATAGAAATCGTCGAAAACCACGTGGTTGTAGGTTCTGCCCGATTGGTGGCAGGCCTGGTTTATCTGATCAAACAATTCACAGGGGCATGGCTTGGTATTGCGACTGTTGGCATTTTTTGGACTTCGGAAAATTCTGTGAATATTTTATCGGCCTCAGGTGATAAGACTGGAATATATATTACTTTTCTTTTCATAGGATTATGTATTGCCTATCAAACTCTATTACGAGATTTTATTTGGGTGTTGGCCAGTTGTGCTTTTTCCTACGGTGTCGTAATTGTCAGCAGTAACCTTCTTTCGGCGGATTTAGGAACCCTTTTTGGTGCCATTGCAGCAGGGCTTTTCGCCAACCTTTGGGTCAGAGCAACTGGACGCCCTACCTCAATCGTCCTTATCCCAGCAATTACGGTTCTGGTGAGCGGTTCAATTGGCTTTCGCGGCATGATGGTTGTTGCTGCGGGACAAGCTGAACAAGGTGGAGATCAAATTACGCAGATGTTTGTTGTCGCTCTTGCCATATCCGCAGGGTTATTGGTTTCAAATACTATTCTACGGCCTAAAATCACACTATAAGTATAAAAAATTTTATGAATGCTTTTTCTTTCATTGGCTGTTCTATTTTTAGTGGGTTACTGAGCCTGCACGGCTGTCAATGCAATCAGGTAATAAACATCATCAGCAGAGCATCCGCGAGACAAGTCGTTAGCAGGCTTGTTTAAACCTTGCATGATAGGGCCAATGGCAATTGCGCCACCGAGTCGTTGCGCAATTTTATAGCCGATGTTCGCTGCATTTAGAT
Organism: Urechidicola sp.; assembly: GCA_047638435.1. GTDB lineage: Bacteria > Pseudomonadota > Gammaproteobacteria. Next base: position 11,758 of record JBLILW010000044.1, on the reverse strand, counting down.
CAGGGAAGATCAATACGTTTGCGTCCCCTTTGTTATTTGAATCAGGCAATTTCTGTGCTGCCACTGAAGGCACAATGGCGGCATCGAGCTGAATGTCACCATCGACTGATAACGCTGGATTCTGCTGTCTGACAAGATTAGTGGCTTCTCGGACCTTATCTACCAATGGGTGCTTGGCACTGCCATTGGTCGAGAAGGACAACATGGCTACTCGTGCCTGAGCACCGAGTACACGCGTCATATTATTGGCTGCTGCGAGTGCAATTTCGGCGAGCTGCTCGGCAGTCGGATCGACTACCATGGCGCAGTCAGAAAATATCATGACACGCTTTGGATTGTGATGTGACGCTTCGAATAACATCAAGAAAAAGCTGGAGACTGTTTTAAAGCCAGGGGTGACACCTATAATTTGCAATGCTGAACGTACTCGCTCACCGGTTGAATAGCGAGCACCGGCAATAGAACCGTCAGCCTCGCCCACGTGTAGCATTAGGTCGGCGAAGTGAAGTGGATCTTTTACTAGCTTGCGGGCAACATTCAGTTTCATGCCCTTCTTCTCACGCAGGGCCAATAGTGTTTTGGCATAGTGATCAGCCTGGTCTGAAGCTTTCGGGTCTTCTATGCGAATACCATTCAGTGAAAGCTGCTCATTAGCGGCCGCTTGTTTGATGGCAGCCTCGTTACCGACCAATATGCAATCTGCGACACCGTCATTAGTAGCGCGCACAGCCGCCTTTATGACGCGGACATCGTCGCCTTCGGCTAGCACAATAGTTTTCTTTTTTGACTGTGCTTGGTGAATTATTTTTTCGAGCGTATTCATTGATAGGCCACGTTTAAAGTTTAGGGTTTATAACTTACGGAAGAATAAGGATAGAGTGGTTATCGGGCAAGGCTTATTAGTGTCACCGGATGCAGCTTTCTCAGAATCCAAAAAAAAGATAAACTGAGTGTACAGAATTGAACAGATAGTCACATCACCTTCGACCAAGGAAAAAATACTAATGAGTGCTACACGCGAGTTCATTGCTTTAAACATTGCCGTATTAACGATATCCGATTCACGCGAGGCATCAAACGATAAGTCTGGCGATTTATTGGTCCGCCATTTAACCGAAGATGGACACCAGCTCGCGCAGAAATCGATAGTGCCCGATGATAAATATAAAATCCGTGAAGTGATATCGAGATGGATAGCGGATGAATCTATTCAGGTTGTTCTCACCACCGGTGGCACCGGTGTTACCGGGCGAGACGGCACCCCTGAAGCAGTCAGCCCCCTGCTTGATAAAATTATCGATGGCTTTGGCGAAATGTTTCGTAACCTGTCTTACGACACGATTGGAACCTCGACATTGCAGTCGCGAGCGCTGGCAGGTGTCGCTAATGGCACCTACTTATTTTGTATGCCCGGTTCACCAGGGGCTTGCAAGGATGGTTGGACGAAGTTGATTCACGCCCAACTGGATTACAGAACTCGACCGTGTAATTTGGTTGAGTTAATGCCTAGGTTGCGTGAGTAGGCGTATCTCAAAGGGTTGGCTTTGCGGGTTTCTTTTTAACGTAAATGGTCTTCGTGACTTTAGCGACTAGATAATTATTCTTGTCTCTAATCTCGACTTGGAATATAGGGAAATACTTTTCACCACTGTCGGTATTGGCCTTAATATCATTTAGCTCGGCATCCGAAATTTTAAAAACGGCAGTAACCTCTTCCTTACTCGCTTTGATAAATTCGATATCGGCTGCCTTGTCCCAAATTAAATAACCTTTGCCCAACAATTGCATCAACAGCAGCATAAAGTGTGGGTCGATCATCGTATACAAGCTGCCACCAAAATGAGTACCAATGATATTGCGGTTATACCAGCGTAATTTCATCGACACATGGAGTTCGCGCCAATCGTCGCTGATGTATTCAACCTTTACTCCAGCGCCAATGTATGGAGGATAAAAATTGAGTAGATGGCGCAAACTGTTTGGGGATAATGTCATAGTTAAGAACCAGATAGTGACATGATTGAATTACAGGCACCTCTAAGAATGCACTTTTTCTATGATTGCTGCCGTGGTTTCGTGGAGTCTACTGCTGGTACATTATTACAGGAATGTAACTCATTAGAACAATGCATCAGGGCAGGAGCCCGCAAGTAGAATAACGCTGGAGCAATTGTCGAGGAGCATAAACAGAACATGAAAAACCACTATTTTTAGAGGCACCCCTATTACTCTATCAGCATATATGGATTGAACCAATTATCCACAACACGGTAGGGTTGAACTCACTTTACTGTTAAACAACGTTTAGAATAATATTAATATTGGCACACGTAATTTAGACATTGTTATTAACCCAATATTAAGTTCGCTTGAGCAATTTTTAACTGGCCTAGTTTCACTTCAATACCATTAATAAAACATATGACTTATGTCAAAAATTTTATCCAGGTGGCCGAATCAACAACTAAAAAAACTTCTCGATATGAACAATACTTTCAGTTAATGCCAGTTCGAGCCATAATCGATGTCAGCGCTTAAACAATATCGGATTAAAATGCCTAATTTAAACCAACCACCAGAAGACGCCGACCAACGGCGTGCGGCAACACCTATTATCTGCTATAGCGTAGACAAGCTACCTGCCTATGATCAAAATTTATACGAGCGAGCTCGCTCGTCGATGCAGAAATGTGATGAGATCAAAGTGGTCCCGCGAGATGCATCTACCTTTAACGTGCCTGCGGGGCACTTTTTTCGTATCGTCAGTATTGAAGGTTCCCAAGTCGGTGATCTAAACTTATGGAACGCCAATAATTTGTCCGAACGTTTTTTCAGCGGCAAAACCAGACAATTGCACGCTAGTCACGTCAGCACAGGGGATCGACTTTGGAGCAACTTACCCAACCTTCGGCCGCTCGCAACGATCACCTACGATACTTTAGACTGGTATGGCTGGGATGAAGATGGTGCTGGCGTTCACGATGTGATTGGCACTCGGTGCGACCCTTACACCAATGCCCTGCTGAGTGGGGTTGATTATCACCATTGCTGCCACTCTAACTTGACTCGAGCTCTGGCATCGGCAAAAAACCTCAGTCTTGATGAAGCCGAGACTCATATCCACGACGTTCTAAATGTTTTTATGTGTACTGGTTTTACGCATGATACCCATCAATATTTCATGAAGGCTAGTCCGGTTCGACCAGGTGATTTTATTGAGTTTTTTGCCGAGGTTGATTTACTTGGCGCACTATCAACCTGCCCTGGCGGTAACTGTGGCAGTAGTCATTCGGATGACATCACACCTTGCTATCCGTTATTAGTTGAGATTTATAAACCGGATGGATCGACACTGGCTGGTTGGCAGTCGCCAGAGCCTAACGGTTATTCTCGAACGCATGGGGTGTGAGCTGCTTTGAATTTTAGGGCCTAAAGAAAGTTAACTAGCACTGTGCCGCGGATAATATGGGCCGACCACCAACCTATAACCGTACAGGTTTTCAGTTGTTGTCAATCCTGCAAAGGCTAGCCTTTTTTTAACTCAACAACATAGCAACGTAGAAGGCCTGATAAGCCAGATCGCCATCAGGGGAGACCCAGCAGACGATAGGACCTTGCCGGAAGGCGTTTCGCTTTTCCGGCCTACGCTATTGCAGTTGTTACCAGTTGGTGCAAATCCATGAAAAGTAAAGCGTTAGCCCCGTAATAACCTAAACCTCAAACTCTATTAGAGCGTCCTGCATCCACAACAATAAATAGTCAGCAAAACTTCGGCGGATAATTAATTCAAACCCTGATCCGTCAAGTGAGGGCGCAATTATCGCCCCTGCTTTAGCGAGCCTAGTTTGTGCACATTGACCCGCTTTAAATACACTTGGGTGTAAGTCCAACGGACAATCTCTAGCGATTAAGTTAGCGGCATTATCACCAGTAATATTTAGTAAGGTTAACCCGCTACTGTTATCAACTACTGTAGAAAAGACATCCCCTAACGCAAGTTTCAATTCTGATTGGACTTTGGCTTGTTGTTCGGTCGGCGTTACCATTAACCATTCATCTGGCCCCAGCCAATAGATCTTGTAGTCACCCGATACGACAACAGTATTTGCTTCGGTAGGCAATGAACAACTGAGTACTTTTTTAACCGCTGCCATGAAGTCTGAATTGTCAGTCTTTCCACGTAAATTCAAGAATCCCTGGAAAGGAATTTCTAGTATTGACGGCTGACTGCCCTTTGCTTCTGTCAACTCAATTTGCACGATAGGGCTTTGTTGCTGAAATAGATCAGGCATTAGGTTTAGCTCCTTCTTTATCGTAAAACAAGGGTTGGGTAATGGTTGCTTTAAGGACACGTCCATCCGACAGCGGTGCATAAACGGTTTCGCCCATTCGCTGACGCCCATTTTTCACTAGCGCCATCGCGATTGAGTGACCACAGCAAGCACTGTAATAGCTAGAGCTTACGTGACCTACCATCGGCACTGGCGTCGCTGCACCGGGATCGTTGACTAGCTGAGCACCTTCCGGCAGCACACTACCTGGCTCTTCAGTCAATAAACCTACCAATTGCTTTCGGTCGGTACGTGCTGTATCCGGGCGTGTTAATGATCGCTTACCGATAAAGTCAGCTTTGGTTTTTGATACTGCCCAACTCATGCCCAAATCGTCGACAGTCACCGAACCGTCAGTGTCCTGACCGACGATGACGTAACCTTTTTCGGCGCGTAATACGTGCATCGTCTCTGTACCATAAGGCGTGATGTCATATTCCTTGCCTGCTTCCATAAGTTTTTCCCACATGAAACGTCCGTAGTTAGCCGGTAGGTTAATTTCGTAAGCCAGCTCACCCGAAAAGCTAATGCGATTAACACGACATTCCAGCTCACCTATTTTACCAGTGCGTGAGGCCATAAACGGGAAGGCTTCGGCACTAAAGTCGATATCATCACAAACAGCTGAAATTACTTTTCGACTATTTGGCCCAACAAGGGCTGCGGTAGCCCAGTGATCCGTGACGGATGTCAGAAACACTTCCATATCGGGCCATTCGGTTTGTAACCAACGCTCCATCCAACCCAGTACACCTGCGGCACCACCGGTTGTGGTATGCATATAAAAATGATCTTCGGCTAAACGAATGGTGACACCATCGTCCATTACCATGCCGTCTTCACCCAACATGAAACCATAGCGTGCCATCCCAACGGGTAGTTTCATCCAATTGTTGGCATACATCATTTCTAAAAATTTAGCCGAGTCCTTACCTTTGACTTCGATCTTTCCTAGGGTTGATGCGTCCAAGATTCCAACACTGTTTCGGGTTGCTAAACATTCGCGGTTGACGGCGTCATGAATGGTTTCACCAGCCTTTGGATAATACCAGGGGCGCTTCCACTGACCGACATCCTCGAACTCAGCACCATTTTCTTCATGCCAACCGTGCATTGCAGTTTTTCGGGCAGGATCAAATAGTTGATCACCCAAGTTTTGTCCAGCCATTGAGCCAAATGTCACCGGCGTGTAGTTGGGTCGATAGGTGGTTGTACCGGTTTCTGCAATTGTTTGGTTTAAGGTTTTAGCTAAAATCGCCATGCCATTGATATTGCCAGTTTTTCCCTGGTCAGTACCAAAGCCCATAGCGGTATAACGCTTGACGTGTTCCACCGAATGAAAGCCTTCACGGGCAGCTAATTCGATGTCGGCTGAACCAACATCATTTTGCAAATCGATGAATGCTTTTGGCGCTCGTCCCTTCTCTTTATCTGAAGGTACTAACCATAGCGGCAAAATAGAGTCGCTTTCGACAGCATCAGACAGCGGTGCTGTCATGCTCGAATCAAAACCACAAGCTACGGCTGCCGCATTACCGGCTTCTGCTGCTTCGATTAATGAGTTTTTCAAGTCGAGCGTGCCATTGGCTGCACCGACCGAGGCCTGTTGCTGAACGGGCTCACCTGGCATAAACATTGCCGCCTCTTCATTCCAAACCGCCTTTGCACCTGACTGCGAGCTTAGGTGTACCACGGGGCTCCAACCCCCTGATACCGCAAGCAAATCACAACTGAGCGTTTTACTTTGTCCGCTGACTGATTGACCGTCAGTCGATAAACTCATTACTCGAACCGATTGGATGCGCTTACCACCCGAGGTATCGACCACCACACTGCCATTCATTACTTCGATGCCGGCACTACGCACCATATTAGCCAGATCGCTGGATGACTGACTGCGGGCATCAACCACTGCAACCACCTGGGCACCTGCTGCATTCAGGTCAAGCGCAGTTTGATAGGCACTGTCATTGTTAGTGAATATGACGGCTCTTTCGCCTGGCTTTACTGCGTAACGATTAACGTAAGTCGAAACAGCAGACGCGAGCATGATGCCTGGGCGATCATTGTTAGAGTGCACCAATGGTCGCTCCATTGCGCCAGTCGCCAATACGACTTGATGAGCACGTATGTGCCATAGCTTTTCACGTCCACCCTGGCGCTTATTAAGCGACAGGTGATCGGTTAAACGCTGATTAACGGTGAGGAAATTGTAATCGTGATAGCCATAAGCAGTGCTGCGCGGTAGCAACATTACCTCGGGCATGGCTTTTAATTCGGTAACAGCGGCTTCGATCCAGTCACTGACTGGCTGATCATCAATCCTATCCTGGCTTGATAGCGCCATACCACCAAATTCGGATTGCTCATCAACTAAAATGACGCGTGCTCCAGCTCGACCTGCGGCCAATGCAGCAGTTAATCCGGTAACACCGCCACCAGCAACGAGCACATCACAGTGACGATGACTATGCTCGTAACGATCAGTGTCATTTACTTCTGGTGATTTGCCGAGGCCACTCGCCTTGCGGATAATATGCTCATACTTCATCCACATGGATTTTGGCCACATAAAGGTTTTGTAATAGAAACCCGCGGGCATCATTCGGCTAAATTTACTGTTGAGTGATAACAAGTCGAAATCCAGACTCGGCCAACAGTTGACACTGCTCGAATCGAGATCATCATATAATTCAACTTGTGTCGCTCGAGCATTCGGTATTGTTTTTGCGCCTTTTTCAAGCTGAAAAATAGCATTCGGCTCTTCGGCACCGGCACTTAAAATACCGCGTGGTCGATGATACTTCCAGCTGCGCCCAACCATGTGAACGCCATTGGCAAGTAAGGCCGATGCTAACGTATCTCCGTATTGTCCAGTATAGGTTTTGCCATTAAAACTAAATTTTAACTGGTTATCACGATCTATTCGACCACCTTGCGCTATACGAAATGACTGACTCATGACTCACCTCCTGCCTGGCCTTGCTCGCCTATTTTGGGTCCCTGCTCGCCGATTTTGTAGGAGCCGCTTATTTTATAACTGACAGTATTACGTACGACATTAAAGTAACGTCGACAGCCAGCCGCATGATTCCACTGTTCACGGTGCAGGCCTTTTGTATTCTTGCGAAGGAACAGGTAGTTCGCCCATTCTTCATCACTGAGTTTTTCGGTTTCTAGCGGACGCGCAATATGTGCTTCACCAGCATAAGAAAATTCGGATTCGTCACGCTCGCCACACCATGGACATTCAATTAATAACATATCTAAATCTCCTAATGGGCAACGCCAGCAGCGCCGTGTTCGTCGATTAAAAAGCCAGAGGTGAACCGATCCAGTCCAAATGCTGCATTCAATTCGTGAGGTGTCCCTGTAGCCACATTGTGTGCAAATACCCAACCTGAGCCAGGTGTCGCTTTAAATCCACCAGTTCCCCAACCACAGTTGAAGTAAAGACCTTTGACTGGCGTATTGCCAATAATTGGGCAGGCATCAGGCGTGGTATCAACGATACCGCCCCACTGCCGATTCATTCGAACGCGACTAAAAATAGGAAACATTTCGATGATGGCAGCAACTGTATGTTCAATACCGGTGAAGCTACCGCGCTGACCATAACCGGTATAACTGTCGATACCGGCACCGATCACCAAATCACCTTTATCAGACTGGCTAACATAGCCGTGAACCGCATTCGACATAACGACGGTATCGAGTACCGGTTTGATTGGCTCAGACACCAATGCTTGCAGCGGATGACTTTCAATTGGCATACGAAAACCAGCCATGCTGGCTAGTACTGAACAATGCCCAGCGACAACGACTCCGACTTTCTTTGCCAATATCGTGCCTTTAGACGTTTCAACACCGGTCACTTCACCGTTTTCCTGTCGGATTGCTGTGACTTCACAGTTTTGAATAATATCGACGCCATACTTGTCGGCACCACGGGCGAAGCCCCAGGCGACTGCATCGTGTCGGGCGACACCCGCACGTGGCTGAAATGAGGCACCCAGTACTGGATAACGACAGCCAGCATCGACATTTAGGGCTGGAATAGCCCGCTTGATTTCTTCAGGGCCAACGACATAACCATCGATGCCATTCAGACGATTGGCATTCACGCGACGCTCAATGTCTCTCATGTCTTGCAAATTGTGGCCGAGGTTATAGACACCACGTTGGCTGAACATCACGTTGTAATTCAAGTCCTGACTTAAACCTTCCCACAATTTCATCGCTTTTTCGTAAAGGTGTGCTGATTCATCCCATAAGTAATTTGATCGAACGATTGTGGTGTTTCGACCGGTGTTACCACCGCCTATCCAGCCCTTTTCGAGTACGGCAATATTTTTAATGCCATGCTCTTTAGCCAGGTAATAAGCAGTCGCCAGGCCATGCCCGCCGCCGCCAACGATGATTACATCGTATTGCTTTTTAGGTTCAGGGCTGCGCCAGGCCTTCTCCCAGTTCTGGTGAAAGCTCAGTGCGTTTCGCGCTAACGAAAATATCGAGTATTTACTCATAATTTAGGTGTCCTGAATCTATAGTTGAATCTTTTAACAATTATATGCTGAGTCGCACATTCCTAATAATACAATTTTATTTATTCGACATCATAAAAAGTGATAGCATTCAAGGCATGTTACAGTTCAGACAAATTCAAGCGTTTCATACCATTATGGATACCGGTACTGTTACCCAGGCAGCAAAGCGACTCGGCATTTCTCAGCCAGGTGTCAGCAACTTAATCAGTAGCCTGGAACACGAACTTGGCTTTGCACTGTTTACCCGGATCAGTGGCCGGCTCCAGCCAACGGCTGAGGCACACCGATTAATGAGCTCGACAGAAACAGTCATATCGAGTTTTGAACAATTGAATCGACATGCCAGAGCTATTCGGAGTCAGGAGGTAGGAAAGCTCGATGTTGCAGCGCTACCCGAATTGTCAATGGCCTTCTTACCCGATGAAATTCACCATTTCGTTCAAAATAAAAAAGATATAAGTATTTCGTTCCAAACCCGTTCTTCCATTCAGATACAGGAAATGGTGTCTGGTCACCTGGCCGAGATCGGTATCGCCGAAGCCCCAATAGGGCATGACAACCTTGCGGGTGAAATATTCTCTTACGAGTGCCTTTGTATACTACCCACTGATCACCCGCTCGCAAGCAAATCAATCATTACAGCTGAAGATTTGGACGGTGAACCGTTAGTCACACTCGGCTCAGGACACATGACCTATCACCGTCTGCGAGAAATATTTGGCGCAAAAAACTGTGTATGGAATAATCACTGCGAAACTCGGTTGTTCCACACAGCCCTTAAATTTGTACAAAGTGGACTGGGAATTGGGCTTGTAGATCCTTTCACTATTACTTCACAACCTATGATCAATGTAGTTGCGAGGAAATTTGAACCGACAGTCTCTTTCGATTTAGCGATTATCTGGGCTACGAATAAACCTGTTTCTATCGTCGGGCAGTCATTTATCAACTGGTTAAGGATACGAATGCTTGAAGCAAAGCAACAATTTTCTGAACTCCAATTTCCTTAGTAATTGACCACTGAAAAACGATGAATATCATTCAAAAATATTGGCACGGTCATTACCCCCTCGCCATATCATTTTGGATATTCTTTATAGCCCTTGGCATTGTTTTCCACCTGGTCGGCTTTACTTTACTCAAACAACTGTCTGGAACAAGTTCAGAACAAATTACTGCAATTATTATCTATCAGGTTACCGGTGGCTTAATACTCTACCCATGGCAAACCATTGGGCTATTAAGGTCGGTAGAGCTTTACTTTAAGCAATTCGGAGGGCCAGTTATTTTACATACAGTGCAAGCTGTTATATTGGTCAGCCTTATTTTATTAGCCAGTCACTTTGTCGGATTAGTACAGACTTTTTCAATTGACCGTTCGTTTGAAAAATTTATATTAAAGGCCGAGCCACCTAAGTACAGTATCCAATTAACCAGTAATGAAAGGCAACTGATTATACGAGGAACACTTGATTTCGGAATCACTGAAACCGTAAGCCTCTTGTTAAAGACTCATTCTGGTATCAAACAAGTGATGCTCGAAAGTGAAGGTGGACAAATTTACGAGGGGCGCGGGCTAGCCGTTCTATTCAATCTACATGGACTCGACACCTACAGCGACAGCTATTGTCTATCATCCTGTACCACTGCTTTTATTGGAGGGGCCAAACGATATCTGGGGGAAAATGCGAGGTTAGGATTTCACCAATATGCATTTGACTCTAAACATTTGCAACCCTTTCAGGGCTTTTACAATTTAGATGCGGAACAGAATAAAGACTTAGAGCTGTATAGGTCCAAAGATATTGAGGAAGACTTCATACAAAATATTTTTCACAAACCAAACCATGAGATTTGGTACCCCAGCCGCAAAACTTTGCTAAAAGCTGGGGTTGTGACCGAAATACTTTATCAGAATGTGCGCCCAAAGATTTCAGTGACTAACTAAGCTGGACTCAAACCACGCTGTCGCTCGTTTCTTCGACGTAACAATTCAACAACTGTCAGCAAGCAAATTGAGAAGATAACCAATAGCGTCGCAACAGCAAGAATGGTTGGACTGATTTGCTCACGAATACCTGAAAACATCGCCCATGGAATCGTACGTTGCTCATAACTTCCAACAAATTTGACGACGACCACCTCATCAAATGAGGTTACAAACGCAAATAATCCGCCAGAAATCACGCCTGGTAAAATCAATGGAACAATAACTCTAAAGAAAGTGGTGATAGGCGAAGCACCCAGAGTAGCAGCGGCGCGAGTTAAACTCTGATCAAAACCAACCAGAGTTGCAGTTACCGTAATGACCACAAAAGGCGTTGCTAATGCGGCATGCGCCAAAATAACACCAAGGTGAGTCGAGGCCAGTCCAACCTCTGTATAAAAGAAAAACATACCAGCAGCAGAAATGATCAGTGGCACTATCATCGGTGAAATTAAGATTCCCATCACCAATGTTTTATAGGGCATTTCAGAACGACTTAAACCAAGTGCCGCAATAGTACCTAGGGTCACCGATATCATTGTCGAAAATATAGCTATGATAAAACTATTTTTGACAGCACCTTGCCAGTTACGATCAGAAAAAAAGTCTTCATACCACTTGAGTGAATAACCAGCCGGATCAAATGCCAGCATTTCTTCAGAAAACGTAAAATATGGTTCTGCGTTAAATGATAACGGAATAATCACAACAATCGGCGCTATTAGAAAAAACAGGATGAGCCCACAAATTATCCGATAGGCGTAATACCAGGTAGTTTCGAGTTTGCCCGCATACGTAGGAAGTGCCATGGCTTTTTATCCTAACTTCATGTTGTCGATACCGACAATTTTGTCGTACAAAATGTAAAGCGCAAAAACAGCGCTGAGTAATAT
>JBLILW010000043.1:0-14639 GCA_047638435.1 Urechidicola sp. | reverse complement strand
TGCGATTACTACACCCAATCATGCCCTATATCACCGAAGAGTTATGGCAACGAGTAGCACCACTAGCAAAGGTCAATGAAGAAACCATCATGCTATGTAAATACCCAACATCAGATGCCAGTCTAATCAATCAAGCGGTGATCACCGATCTTGAATGGGTTAAACAATTCATTATGGGTGTTCGACAAATTCGCTCCGAAATGGACATCAAGCCAGGAAAGCCATTACCCGTCTTGTGCCAAAATGGAAGCGATTCAGACCAGAAAAGACTGGAGCAAAATAAAGCCCTATTAATGTCACTAGCAAAGCTCGAATCAATCAACTGGCTTAACGAAGGCGAACAGACGGCCGAATCAGCCACCTCGCTCGTCGGTGATATGAGCCTACTAATTCCATTGGCTGGACTTATCGACAAGGATGCCGAACTTGCACGACTCAACAAAAACATCCAAAAGCTAGAGCAAGAAGCAAAGCGAATCGAATCAAAGTTAGGCAATGAAGGATTTGTCGCCAAGGCGCCAGAGGCCGTCGTCAATAAAGAAAAAGAAAAACTAAGCGAAGCTAAATCGGCTCTGGCCAGTTTTCAGACCCAGGCTGATAAGATTAAATTACTGTAGTAGTTTTTAATAGACTATTGTCGGAGCAGACACTATATGTCGCGATTAGATTATCGCGACATATAACGGCTCCATGGAAAGGCATGGATCGATATCTTAGAAACTTAGGGCGTATTAGCAGTATTACGGAGTAATACGCCGCATGTCTCAATCCATGGCCTGGCCAATTAAATCAACTGTCTTTCTTTTATAGATATGCCAACCCACAATACGACAAGAATATAAATCCATCACTACCGCCAAATACATCCACCCTTCTGCTGCCCGGAGATAAGTAATATCTCCAGCCCAGACTTCATTGGGAGCCATTGGATTTAAGTTTCGGTTGAGTAGATTATCAGCCATCTGGTCACTGTGTTTACGTTTGGTAGTGACCTTGTAAGCAATACCCTGCTTCACTTTTAACTTTAATTTCCTCATCACCGTACGCATACGATAACGTCCAATTGCAATGCCTTCTTTGCGTAATTTCTTGACTAGTTCGCGAATACTAAGATTCTCCCAACTGGCTTTAAATAGTGTTTTAGCCTGACGATATAAATGAAGTGTCTCTGCACTTATTACCTTCGTTGGTCGTTGAGACCAATCATAATAAGCTGATTTACCCACCTGCATTATTCGACACAATATACATACGGGATAGGACGATGAGTAATTTTTAACAAAACAATACTTTACTTCATTTCTTTCGCAAAGAAGGCGCTGACCTTTTTTAATATATCTTTCTCCATCCGTAATTCCTTATTTTCCTTGCGCAACCGTTTGAGCTCGTCGCGTTCACCTTCAGCCATTACCAGTGGTCTTCAATGCTTTATTTCCAGCGATACAGCATATTGGCAGCAATCCCAATGATTTAGCCGCTTCTGGAACCGAATAGCCTTGCTATAGAACAATACCAACTGCCTCCTCTTTAAACTCCTTTGGATATTGTTTATAATTTCTTTTTTGACCCATTTGCACACCTCAATAATTGATCTAATAATCTCTTATTAAAGTGTCCGGTGTCATTAAACCAGAACAATTTATTTGTCTTGATCCGTCACGGAGGATTATCCATTCACACTGCCTTCCTAATTCGAAGCCCCCCTTCTTGATGTCTTAACTCGGGATGATTTCATTTGGTGCGCCATAATTGAAGGTCATTGATATCTAGCAGTCATTCAATTTGGTCTCACCTGATCAGGAAAATTTTTATTTAGTGGCAGAAAGTCACTCATAACGATTGTTTATTTTGCATCTGTGCCACCAGCTAGGCACAATCGTAATCTAAAATTATTAAGGATCACGTATTGAAGTTTGTAATGGAACAACGTGTCGCACAATTACTTAATAGCGACATCAGAAAAGTATTGCAACAGCGTCAGGTTGGTCTGGAAAAAGAAAGCCTGCGCGTGTCTGCTAATGGTGGCATCGCCCAGACAGCTCATCCTGCCAGATTAGGATCGGCTCTGACCCACCCCAGCATTACCACCGACTATTCGGAGGCATTGCTGGAATTGGTGACGCCACCATTCCAGCACTTCAGTGATTCGCTGGATTTTCTTGACGATACCCATCGATATGTTTACAGCCAGCTCGACAACGAATTCCTATGGGCCAGTAGCATGCCCTGCATTATCGACGGCGATGCCAGTATTCCGATCGCAGAGTACGGTAGTTCCAACGCAGGCCGAATGAAAACGGCTTATCGGCGTGGGCTCGGTCACCGCTACGGGCGCATGATGCAGGCCATTGCCGGTGTGCATTTCAACTATTCCTATCCAGAATCGTTCTGGCGGGTGATGCAATCGGTGGTCGGTGACAAGGGCGACCTGCAGAGCTTCATCTCTGAATCCTATATTGGCATGGTGCGCAACCTGCAGCGCTTCGGTTGGTTGGTGCCTTATTTGTTCGGCACATCACCAGCGATTTGTGCCTCCTTTATTGGTGGAACTCCGACATCACTACAGAAATGGCGCGAGCACACCTTTTATGCACCCTACGCAACCTCGCTGCGCATGGGCGATATCGGCTACCAGAACGATAAAGGCGGCGAAGCTAGCATCAAGGTCGATTACAACAGCCTGCAAGGCTATGTAGACAGCTTGCAGACGGCGATCTCCACTCCCTATCCTGAATACGCTAAAATCGAAATGATACGTGATGGCGAATGGCAGCAGCTCAACAGCAACAGACTGCAGATCGAAAACGAGTACTATTCAAGTGTTCGTCCCAAACAGATTTTACAGGGTGAAGAGAAGCCAACACTGGCACTGGCAAGGCGAGGTGTCGCCTATATCGAATTGCGCTCACTGGATGTCAATGCTTATGAACCACTCGGAATTAGCGAGGAACAAATGCGCTTCCTCGAATCATTCCTGCTATTCAGTGTGTTAACTCCGAGCGCCCCCTACGATGAGCCCGAGCTAGCCTCAATCAAATACAACCTTAACGAAGTAGCGTTGCGTGGCCGTGATCCACAGTTGAAACTGCGTCGCAATGACGAAGAAGTTTTACTGCGGGACTGGGCTAACGAAATTTTTGAGCAGATGTCAGCTGGCTGTGACTTGCTGGACAAGGATACCAGCGTGCATTACTACTGCGACGCACTGCAACAACAACGGGCCAAAATTGCTGATCCGGAATTGACTCCATCGGCGCGCATGATTGCTGAAATGGATCAAAACGGTGAAGAGTTTTATCAATTCGCCCTGCGTATGTCGCGCCAGCATCAGCAGTGGTTTAATGGGCGCCCGCTCGACGATGCCAAACGCCGGCAATTTGAACGACTAGCACGCGAGTCGATCACAAAGCAGCAAACCATTGAAGCCGCCAACGATGTTCCGTTCGAGACTTTTTTGCAGAATTATTTCAAACAGTCCTGAAACCCCGCTAATTTGCCCAAGCGTAGTATTCACTCTATCAGGAGTGCTAGTTCGCGTCACGACTGTGCTTATGAAAACGTTACTGCAACCACTTCGAGCCCCTTTAGGTTTTATGAGCACCTGCTTTGAGTAACACCGGCGATGGGTTTAGATCAGAAACTGGATATTAACAACGACGAGGCTGACAATCATGATAGTAACAAGAATAAAATCTGACATTACAATAATCCTTATAAGTAAAAGTTTGTTTATAAAGGAAAGAGTATAAGTGTGAAATTTATTCAATAAAAATGATATATTTTCACATTTAAAATGAGTAATATTCAACTTATGAATATTACTCAACTGCGCACACTGATCGCCATAGTCGACACACAAAGCTTCACCTCGGCAGCCGATTGCCTATTCATCACGCCTTCTGCTATTTCTCACCAAATGAGAGATCTCGAGCATGAACTAGGCGTAGATCTATTCGACCGCACTACACGCCCCCCAAAACTCAATGCCCACGGTTATGCCGTGGTCGATCGGGGCCGCGAAGTTTTGACTCAATTCGATACCCTGGTGGAGCTCGCCAAATCACCAGGGGAGATAGGAGGGAGGTTGATGCTTGGTTGTGTTAGCGGGGTGTCAAGCGATCTGATTCCGCAAGCATTGGCCAGCCTGCGTGCTTCGCATCCTGCGGTGCAGGTCAGTATGGAGGAAGGACTATCCGAGGCACTCGCCAACCGAGTGCGCAGGCGCGAACTGGATGCGGCCATCATCACCGAATTACCAGAATCCGATCCTGAATTAAAATCACTGCTGATTATGGAAGAAGCGATGATAGTTGTCGCACCTGGGGACTGTCAATTGTCACAGTGGCATGAGATTTTAGCTGCCTATCCTTTTATACGACTGAACCGAAATGCCGGCATGGGAAAAATCATCGACCGAGCTTTACGGGAGAACCGTGTGAAGGTAAAAGAAGCGATGGAGCTTGATTCATCCGAAGCCGTGGTTAGCATGGCAAGC
This sequence comes from Urechidicola sp., assembly GCA_047638435.1. Taxonomy (GTDB): domain Bacteria; phylum Pseudomonadota; class Gammaproteobacteria. Next base: position 10,144 of record JBLILW010000043.1, on the reverse strand, counting down.
GCCGGTCTCGGGGCAGGTGTCATACCTGCGGGAAGGCTACGCCAGATTCCAGCCGGCGAGGTAGTCTCCCTGCCATTTGGTGTTCCACCGATCCACCGACGAGTGGTGCTAATCGAGCGCATCAACAACCCCCGATCAGACCTGTCACAACTAGTATATGACGAGGTCAGGCAGGTTACGATGCGAACATCAGACTCCCAATCCTGAACATTCCCATTGTTTGAGCTCAAATCTATTGTCATCCGAAAAATGGGGTGGTAAAACGGCTCAAATAGGAAATAGACTTCGTAGGTCGTAATACGCCGCATGTTTCAATCGACTTCATCAAACCCAAAGCCAACACAACTCCCCTCTTAACCTCTAAAGTCATACTACAAATTACGCTACGGCTTTCTGGAAGGCACTATTCGACCACCAGTCGGATTGTGAAAAAAATTGAAATGCAATTTGGAAAGACCTCAACAATCCTTAGTCATCACATCTGAACCGATGACCGGAATAGGCAATTTTGTATAATCGCATAAACCGTTGTCTGTCGCCTATTGACCCAGCTAATGCTTCTGACCAACAAAAGTAAGTTATAATCAACCAATTCATCTCAACATAAATCGCGAATACAATATGAAGATTGATAATAAAACCGTCGTACAATATCACTACACATTGACCGATGAAACTGAAACGATACTCGAATCAACGGAAGGCAGTGAACCACCTGTCTACCTGCATGGCGCCGGTAACATCATCTCTGGCCTGGAGACAGCCATGGAAGGAAAAAGTAATGGTGATAAGTTCTCGGCAACTCTGACGCCCGAAAAGGGTTTTGGACAGCACAAAGCAGGCCAGATAGAACGCATGTCGGTAAAGCACTTTCGTGGCGCAAAAAAGTGGAAGGTAGGCATGATAGCAACTATCGATGCAGGTCATGGGTCGAAACAGGTGACAATTGTGAAAATGGGCAAGTTCATGGCTGATGTTGATGTTAACCACCCCTATGCTGGCAAGACCTTAACTTTTAAAATTGAGATCGCTGATGTTCGCGCTGCAACCAATGAAGAATTAGAGCACAGGCATGTTCATGGACCAGGCGGGCATCACCATTGAAATTGAAAAATTAGGCGGTTAGATTTCATTAACGAGGCAATGGCAATATGCCATAGAAATCCAGGTAAAAATTAACAATTTGCTCTAGGCATTAGCCCTCTTTCTTAAAGAAGGTATTTTCTTTGTAAAACAGGCTGTTTAAAAGCCCAGTCATAGAGTGATTTGAGTTATAGACCCATAAAATCAATAAAATAGGCGGTCCGACCGAAGACTGATAACTTTAATTGGTTTATGAGCGAAACAATCAAAAAATTTTTATAGCCAAATTCAATCAGTAAAGCAAAATATTCGGAATTTTGAGGAATATTTCGCATGTGAATGTTGGGGCTATTCGCTAGAAAAATGAAGTCTCCGGCTGAACAAATTATCTCATCGTCTTTGCCAAGCTTCTTGCAACCATCAAGTACGCAAATCAATAGCGGCTTGATAACAGGCACATTGAATATATGTTGCTCTTTGATTGACGAATATACTGAGAAGGGCAACTGCTCCTATTCTCGGAGCATGTACCTTGTTGACCGTATTAACTTATGCATACTGTTACTGAACAGCTAAGCTAATCTAGGAGTGTGCTTATAAAAAGTGATTTTTATGCGCTTCACGAAGGTTATTTTTCAAAACTTTCCCCATGGTATTTCTGGGTAACTCATCGACAAAAAATATCTTCTTGGGTTGCTTATAGGATGCCAACATTCTCTTTATTACTATTTTCAAATCGTTTTCTACAAGATTCTTTCCAGTTTCCAAAACCACGACCGCTAATACCCCCTCACCAAAATCTGGGTGTGGTACGCCGATGACTGCTGATTCAAAAACACCATCAATATCATCTAAAACTATTTCTACTTCTTTAGGGTATACATTGTAACCACCAGAAATTATAAGATCTTTGGAGCGCCCGACAATTGATAGATAATTATCCTTATCTTTCATGCCCATATCTCCAGTGATAAAAAAACTATCTTCACGGAATTCTTCCTTTGTTTTTTCGGGCATTTGCCAATAACCTTTAAAAACATTAGGGCCACATATTTCGACTGAACCAATCTCACCTTGAGCAAGCTCTTTTCCTGTATCTGGGTCTGCTATACGAACCTCAACCCCTGGAAGTGCCAGTCCGACCGTACCCGCACGACGTTCGCCATCATAGGGATTGGAAGCATTCATATTAGTTTCAGTCATACCGTAGCGTTCTAAAATCGCAGTACCAGTGACTTCTGACCACCGCTTATGTGTTTCTGCCAGTAGTGGTGCAGAACCTGACACGAATAGTCGCATATGAGCAGTGGCTTCTTGAGAAAGATTTGGCGACTCTAGTAACCTAACATAAAAAGTGGGCACGCCCATTAGCACAGTCGCTTTCTTCATCTGCTGCAAAATTTGTTCTTTATCAAAATTAGGCAAAAACAGCATCGACGACCCGGCGCACAAGGTGATATTGATGGCGACAAATAAACCATGTATATGGAATATGGGTAATGCGTGAATCAATATGTCACTTTGACTGAAATACCAATATTCCTTCAATGTTTCCGCATTGGAAGACAGATTTTCATGACTTAGCATTGCTCCTTTAGAACGACCTGTTGTACCGGAAGTGTACAAAAATGACGCTAGGTCATCTTTACTTCGTGGCACTGCTTTAAAGTTGTCATTATGATCAGGAAGGGCATCTATCAAAGTGCCTGAACCGTCGGCTGCGAGAGTCAGCAAGACGGCAACACCCGCGTCGTCAGACAACGGTTGTAGTGATGAGGATTTATCAGGGTCACATACTAATATTTTAGGTTTGGCATCCCCAAGAAAATAGGCCATTTCTGAGGGTGTATAGGCAGTATTAAGTGGCAGGAAAATACCACCTGCTAATACAGTACCTAAATATAGTTGGATCGATTCAATCGATTTTTCTACTTGTGTGGCGACACAGTCTCCTGGTTTTAAACCGGCTGAGATTAGCGCCATCGCATTTTTTTCGGCAATGCCAAACATTTCACCGTAGGAAATTTTTCTGCCATCTATCAGTTCAGCAAACAGAGAGTCATCATGCCCAACTGAAGACGCCCTCAATCGATTAGCAAGATAATTAGTGTCGTACATTTTCAAATCCCTCGTTTAAATCGATGTCAAAGCCAGTGCCTAAAGTTTAAAAGATAGTGACTGAGATACATTAACATTATTGCCCATTAAGAAGAGTCCCTCCTCCTGGCGCTACAGGTTTGAGTTTCAAAGCGTTCAAGATGCTGTACGTTGTTGCTACCGCTGCTGAAATAGTCGGAATGCCTGAGGCTTTTTCAATTGTTTCAATTGATGATAGCGACGGCATTTGAACACAGGCAGAGGCAACAATGACATCAATGCCAGTCACATCCAGCCTCTTCCAAAGTTCTGCTGGAGCATCTGGGTCCTGCGCAGCTACTTTTAGATTGTCCTGAATTTCAAGTGCCATAAAATCCTTTACTTCAATACCCTCGCTCTCTATGTAGTCAACTACCATTTTTGTCAGTGGTTTCATATAAGGGCAGATAATCGATACTTTTTTAGCACCCATGAAATGTAATGAATCTATCAGGGCACCAGCCGAGCTTACGATAGGAGTTGGCATCGAATTATTAACAGTGGCTTCATAAAGCCGCTGCTGTGACACTTTATGATAACCTTTTCCACGGCTCATAATAGCGACAAGACAAGCATAAGCCTGAACTTCAACAGCCGCATCTGACAGCTCAGCTGCACAGCGTAGGCTATCGTCATCCATGCGCTCTAACTCTTCTTTTGAAACACTTTTCATACGCATTCTTGATGAATGAAATGTGAATCGATCAGGAAGAATGCCCTCACGAGAATGTAATAACGCAGGAATTTCGGTCTCCATTGTTACATTTGAGCTAGGGACAATGAGTCCAATACGACGGTTCATATTCTGTAAGTTCATAAATCTAGTTCCAGCATAAAATTATAGGGATGATCCCATCAGGTAGTTTGGAAGCCAGGTTGCCAAGCCTGGAAATAAGCAAAGTAATATGATGGCAATGACCATACAGCCAACAAAAGGCAATGATCCGAGTAAAATTGATTTCAACGGTATCTGCGGTGCAATACCATTAATGACATAAAGATTCAGACCAACAGGGGGTGAAATTAAACCGATTTCCATATTGATTGTCAGTATCACTGCAAACCAAATAGGGTCGAACCCAGCATTGACAATTACCGGCAGTAGAACAGGGGCTGCCATTAAAATCACTGCTACCGGCGGTAGGAAAAAACCAGCAACGAGTAAAAACAAGTTGACGATGATCATCAAGTACCAACGATTTATGTCGAGTGCTCCAATCCATTCCGCAATAGACTGGGTGATGAAAAGGCTGGATAGCATGTAGGAAAACACACCCGCTGCCGCGATAATAAACAAAATCATCACGCTCTCTTTGGTGCTATCTCTTAATACTAGCCATAAGTCCTTCGGGCTGGTTAACCTATAAATAACGATGGCGATGATAAGGCAAAGCAAGGCACCCACTGCCGCAGTTTCGGACGGTGTTGCAATACCGCCATACATGGCATAAAGCACACCGATAATAATGGCGATAAACGGTAAAACACGGGGCAGAATTTCAAATTTCTCACGCCAGCTATAAACGTTTTTAACCATTAATGCCCGATTACCAGAACGCCAGGTTGCATAGATTGCCCATGCCATAAACAAGCTTACTAGTAAGAGTCCTGGAATTACACCCGCTAAAAATAAACGTCCGATCGAGGTCTCGGTCGCTATACCATAAACAATCATGGTGATCGACGGTGGAATTAAAATGCCTAAGGTACCTCCAGCTGCAATAGAGCCTGCGGCAATGCCTTCGGGATAACCACGCTTGAGCATTTCAGGTATGCCCATTTTACCAATAGCTGCGCAAGTAGCGGGACTCGAACCCGACATAGCAGCAAACATGGCACAGGCACCCAGGTTAGATATCACCAAACCACCGGGAACTCGGGTCAACCACCGCTCTAATGCTTCATAAAGATCCGCTCCCGCTTTTGTCGACGAAATTGAAGCTCCCATAATGATGAACATAGGGATCGATAACAGAGCAAAACTATCTAGCTTCGCAAAGAATATTTCCGGCATCAATGCTAATGATGGCGCACCATCAAATATCAATATGAAAAGACCAGAGACCATCAATAAGCCAATGCCGACTGATACACCAGAGAAAAGTATCAAAATAGTACTGACACCAACCAGGGCGCCTAAAAATAATGGATCCATTACTTTTCTCCCAAATCAAAAGGCGATTCGATTTTTAATATGAGTGCTGTTAAATCAGCAAGCAACTGTAATATGAGTAATCCAAATCCAATAGGTAACGAGGAATAGACTATCCACAAAGGCGGGCCCCAAACCGTATCTGACGTCCAGCCACGATTAAATGCTAAATGCCAATATTCAAAACTGAACCAGAACATAATAGCTATCATCACGATGGACATTGAGGTAGTGAATATAGCTAGATAGAATCGTGCTCGCAAAGGCAGCATGAGAGGGATCAGTTTGACGTTAACATGTCCTCTCATTTGTTGGACAAAAGGCAGGCCGATCACCGTGGCAGCAATGATTAAAAATACCACGGCTTCAGTTTGCCAAACAGTAGAACCATTAAGCACAAAACGAACAAAAATCATTTGGCAGGTAATTCCAATTGCCAACAAGGTCATTGCTGCAGAACACCAGCCAGAGATCATGGATAAGAAAGACACTATTTTCAAAAAAAGAGGCTTTTGACTGTTATCGACCGGTTGATTGATATGTAAATTTTCGCTCATATAATTACCTTTCTTTTTTGCACTGGTTTTAACTTTTATGTTAAATGTTCCTTACGACTTTTGCTTTAATTGAGCAGTTTTATTCGTCGGAGATTGGCGAGCTAAGGATTAAAACTACTGACACAATCAAAAGCAACAATAGATGCTCGTTTCTTACAGCGGCAGTAAAAGTTTGAATTGGCTGTAGAATGAGGTTCATCAGCAACCTCCCCAAATCTTTGTTATTCAGTCAAAGAGCTTTTTGAGGCTTTAGAGCTACCAACCTGAGGAATGTTGTTTTCGCCTCATGTTGCCTACTGTTGGTACATCGTTACAAGGATGTACCCAATCTGAGCATTGCAGGAGCAATGGTCGAGGAACAAAAGCAGTCCTTTGCTAAAGGAACCTCCAAACTAACCAGAGGTTCCTAAGCAATTAGAAATGATGCTATCTCAGTTACTCAACAGCTAGAGCCATATCAAGTAATTTCTGACCATCTTTTACAGAGCTGACAAAACTTTTATAGGATGTTTTCTGTGCGATGGCACGCCATGCATCAAAATTAGCCTGAGTCATTTCGGCAATTTCTACACCAGCGTTACGAAACACTTCTGTCGATTTAGCATCTTGTAATTTGGCCTCTTTCAAGTAATAGGCTTCTGCTTTTTTTGATGCAGCTAATAATGCTGCCTGCTGATCGGCATTTAAATCATCAAATTTGTCTTTGCTCATGATCAGTGGCTGGTACAAAAACCACAAAGCTATATCTTTAGACGCAGGGGTATAACACTTGACCTGTTCATAGATACGATAAGATACGAAAGATGATGACGAGGTATTAGCAGCATCAATGACGCCAGTTTGCATGGCGCTATAAATTTCAGATGAACTCATAGAGGTAATAGAAGCGCCTGCACCAATTAACATTTGCTCAAATGATTTTCCTGCAGCACGCGTCTGTAAACCGCTAACGTCTTCAGGCTTTACGATACATTTATCCTTGCCGACAAAACCACCTGCAAGATAGCCATGTACCAGGACCATGACATTATCTTCTGCCATTTTTTCCTGTAAGGCTGCCATAAAAGGTGATTGAGTCAGTCTCGCGGCATGATCATGATTTTTAACCAAACCCGGCATTAGAGTCAAACTAACTGCGGGCTGTTGCCCTGCTGCATAGCTTAGCGGAAACACCGACATATCTAATAGATTACGGCTCATTAAGTTGTATTGTTCCTTCGGCTTCACCAATGACTTTGAAGGAAAAATTTTGATATTAAGGTCAACACCAGCTGCTGCCACTTCATCAGCAACGATTTGAGCGACTTTATGGCGCACATCTTTTGTTGACCACTGATGTGAAAGCTTTAATTCAGTGGCATTAGCCGCCCCTGATACAAATATCATTGCTGCAAATGTTACTGTTGTAATTGTTTTTGATTTAAACATTGTTATATTCCCCCTATTAATTAAGCGTTGGATAGTACATTCTAATAAATACGTATACAACCTATAAATATACATATAGCTATTACATGTATATTTTGTATGTTAAAATACACGCTTGGTAGATTTCAATTTTTGCGTTAAAAGGGAACATATGGCAAGTACTGCGGATAAGTTAATATCACAAATCACCCAGGAAATTTCGACGGGTAGATTACGCCCAGGTGACCAATTGGAAGAAGCTGTTTTGGCAGAAAAGTTTGGTGTTTCGCGCACACCTATTCGCGAGGCTATCAGGGCAATGGTGGGCTTAGGGTTGCTGGAAAAAAGGCCACGAAAAGGGTCAATAGTCCGAGTATTAAAACCAAAGGAACTGCTGGATTTGTTTGAAGTAGCTGCTGGCTTGGAAGGCATGGCTTGCCGACTCGCGGCTTCCTCAATGACCGAGGAGCATGCTCAGGCGATTCAGAACAGATTGGAAATATGTAGCTCAGTGGCTGAATCTAATGACAAGGTCAAATATAGTATTGCAAACCTTGAATTCCATGCGGCCATTCATGCTGCAACTGATAATCACTGGTTAATCGAACAACTTCGAAACATTGGATTACATATCAATCCTTACCGTACCTTGCCTTATGACATTCGAGGACGTCTCTCGAAATCAACAGAAGAACACGCGATTATATGCCAAGCAATTCTATCCGGTGAAGGCAATAAAGCCAGTGAGCTAATGCGTGACCATATGTTACTCCAGGGTAAACGCCTGCCGAGTGTACTCAAACTTCTATAATTAGTCAGCTTACCGAATGGCTAAAATAGTATCGACTCATTTAAGTTAATGACCGTTGAAGAGTGTCCATTTTTCTTTTTCTTTTTTCTTCCGTGTCAAATTTTACAGATTGATATTTTTGAATAAGTCTCTTTATACTTTTGTATTGAGCGCTGCATCACTCATCCTACACTAATCCTGAATGGTATAAACTTCGCGTTAGACTTGACCTTGAATAGTATGATTTTAAAGAGTCAATCTATATCAGATTAAACGCACCTTTTCATCCTAATCACCTATAATTTTATAACCTTATTCTGAGCATCCACCTTGAACCATAACCCAACAGAAAAAGATCTATGGTTTTTGCCTTTAGGTGGAACGGGCGAAATAGGTATGAATGTCAATCTATACGGGCATAACAATCAGTGGCTGATGATTGATTGTGGGGTTACTTTTGGCGTACCACTTGACCGAGAACAAGATGAAGCACCTGAGGTAACCAGGCATAACATGGTGACTGCCGATATTTCTTTTATAGCCAACCGGCGTGATAGGTTATGCGGTATTGTGTTAACACATGCACATGAAGATCATCTTGGGGCGGTGGTGAGTCAATGGGAGCAATTACAGTGTCCAATTTATACCACAGCTTTTACGGCAGAGGTATTAAGGCGTAAAGCCCACCGTGCTGAAATCCAGTATGAACTACCTATTCGAGTTGTCGAGCCAGGCAGCGTCATTGATATTGGTCCATTCACAGTAGAATGGATACCGACCACTCACTCTATCCCTGACGCGAATGCAATCCTTATTAGCACTCCTGTTGCACGCGTATTGCATACCGGTGATTGGAAAATTGATGCTAATCCGGTAGTAGGTGAAAGTTTCAACAGGCAACTGTTTAAGCAATTAGCCAGTAAAAATATTACGGCCATGGTGTGTGATTCAACTAATGCTAATCGTCCTGGTCATTCATTGTCTGAAAAAGACTGCGAAAAAGGCTTGGGCACGCTCATCAGCAAGGCAAAAGGCAGAGTCGTAGTGACTTGTTTCGCAAGCAACATAGGACGTTTGATTACACTTGCAAAAATAGCGAAGGCCAGTAATAGATACATGTGCTTATTGGGTCCTGCACTTGAAAATATGGTGAGTATCGCCAGAAGAACAGGCTTTTGGCCAGAAGACCTAAAAATAACCCCATTTAGACACATTGGCTATTTACCAAAACATGAAGTCCTTATAGTTGCAACCGGAAGCCAAGGTGAATCACGAGCAGGTCTTTACAAACTCGCATTGAATAACCACAGAGGCTGTGATCTTGATGCAGAAGACATTGTTATTTTTAGTAGTATTGTGATCCCAGGAAACGAAAAATCAGTCAAACGGTTAACAGACTTATTAAAAGAACGCGAAATAACTGTTGTTGAATCAGCCACTTGTGAGAAAACCATTCATGCTTCGGGTCATCCCAATGAGGGCGATTTGATCCAATTATTCAACTGGGTAAAACCAAAATGTATTGTCCCTGTACATGGTGAACCCAAACACTTATTAGCGTGTTCACAGATTGGAAAAGCACAAGGGATCAAATACCAACTGGTTGGCTTAAATGGTGATTTATATAGCCTCGCGCCAAGCTTTTCAATTAGACGGAAGTTAATTAGCGTACCTCGAATAGCCCTTTAACAAATTCTGTTATGAAGGATTGTTCCGTGTCATGACGAACCAATTTCTGATGCTGTGTAGGATCGCTTATTAAAAGCACGGCGAACACAGCGTGAGCTGTAATAGTAATAGGGAGTGGCGTCGATAGAAACCTGCGACTTCCTTGATCTTGGCATCACAATATCCTTTTGTGAAAGTAGGATAAGTTGATTTAACAGGCGAGGAGTTTATGTCAATTTATTTCGATGGGTGTCCACAAAGGGTTCTTACAATATTAAGCAACAGAGTCAAAATCGATGCGAGTAAAATTTACAGTGTGATGCTTTCTTTGGCTTTCCATAGATCATAGTT